>JAXHVQ010000089.1:0-24629 GCA_034189065.1 Cyanobacteriota bacterium | reverse complement strand
CTGGAAAGCTACAGCGCGTCGGGCGGCAACCTTGGGACAAAATCCCCTCCAAGTGCGGGTTTTGGAGGCAGAACGAGAGCAAACTTTAATTATACTGCTCGATCGCGGCCGCTTGATGACAGCGCGGGTGAAGGGGTTGCGGCGTTTCGACTGGGCGCTGAATGCCGCCCTGGGACTGGCATTGGCCGGGTTGAATCGAGGCGATCGCGTGGGCGTGGGCGTATTCGATCGCGAAGTTGCCACGTGGATGCCGCCAGAACGGGGCAACCATCAGCTTACCCATATTTTAGAACGCCTCACGCCCATTCAACCCGTCCTCCTAGAACCCGACTATATGGGGGCGGTTGCCAAACTGCTGAAACAGCAAACCCGACGGGCGTTAGTGGTTCTCCTCACCGATATTGTGGATGTCACCGCTTCTGCCGAACTTTTAGCCGCCATGCAGCGCCTCTCGCCGCGCTATTTGCCCTTTTGCGTCACCTTGCGCGATCCCCAAGTGGACGCGATCGCCCATACTTCTACCCTCGACGTTGCCTCAACCTACGATCGCGCCGTCGCCTTAGATTTGTTAGCCCAACGGCAGGTTGCTTTTGGTAAGTTGCGACAACAGGGAGTTTTAGTTCTCGATGCTCCTGCCGATCGCATTAGCGATCCATTGGTCGATCGGTATTTACAATTAAAAGCGCGCAATCAACTTTAGTTATTAGTCATTTGTCATTAGTCATTTGTCATTAGACCCCCGATCGCTGTTTACTGTTTGTGGTAAGGGCTTGAACTAAAATTCGCATGAGGGGGTCGATATCTTCGGGAACGCGATAACTTTCTAATCCGCGATCGATATGCTTTTCTGTTCGATGGAGGAGCGCAAATTCCCAAATTTTTCCAGTTGTAACGGAACCCAACAACGTTTTCTGTTCTGGCGTTCGATCCCATAAATCGAGGGCAATCATTTCGGCGACAAGTTGAGTCATTCCGTAATCTAAATCTTGACGTTTTGCTTCGATAACCAGTAAGTCAGTCTGACTCCTAAATAAATAGTCTAAATATCCTTGAAGTTGTTGAGTCACCGCGATCGGATATTCAATTCGCAGTTGTGCTTTTGTGTAATGCACTAATTCCGTAGCAATTTGAGAAATTAAAATCTCTCGGCGAGAAGTTTCGTTAGATAAATCGACATAAGGCAGGACTTCTTCAATGCGCGATCGCAATTCTTCCAAACGATCTAAATTGCCCGGATACTGAGGCAACCCAATTCTTTTTTGACTTAAAGTATAACCAAACTCCCAAGCCAATTCATCAGCCGGAATTTTTAGCTCAAACAATTTGCTAAAAGTGTAGGAAGTGTTGGGATCGATGATTTTTACCATTGTAGCAAACACTCTACAGATTTACCCATTTTTTGCCGAACGCCCGCACCAAAGATGAACGGCATTTGCATCAAAAATCTCTTGTAGTTTCATCCACTCCTCTTCCAAATATTCTTCTGGAATAGAAGACTCAAATCGCTCGTCTTTCAAAATTGCCAGAGCACGAACGCCGCTTGCGTATTTAACTAGCTTCAATTTAGGAGAATATCCTATATTTTTAACGACTGATAAAGCTTTTACTGGAAATTTAATTTTTGTTAAGTCAATTGCTAGAATAACTTGTCCTGGCTTAGCGCCAGGTTTCTCAATTTGGATTGCTGTTTCAATTTTTATTCCCATTGGTTTCATTATACGACTTTAAAGCACCTGACTTTTTCACTCATGAGTATACGACAAGCTCGCAGTATTGCATGAAACAGCAATATTGAGCTCGTTACGAAGATTTAGATAAGCGATCGCGATTAGTCTTGGGTTTGAAACTAGGGCTGTTTTCCCGTACATCGGAGTTTTGGCTGCAATATGCAAATAACAAAATAAAGAGCGCCGTCCCAAAAACATATTTGATCGAATCGGGAATCGCAGGATTGGGAGAGAAAAATCCTTCAATAATTCCCGCAAAAAACAACATCGGCACAATCCCAAAAACCAATTGTGCCGCTTGCATTCCATAAAAGCGAAATGCAGCAGGACGCTGATATTTTCCCGGAAATAATAGCGCCCTCGCAATTAACAATCCCGCACCGCCAGCCAAAAAGATAGCGGGTAATTCGAGGGAACCGTGGGGAAATACAAAGGCCCAAAAGGGATAAGCGAGATTATTTTGTCCGACTACCGTCGCGATCGCGCCAATATGCAGCCCATTAAAGACCATAATATAAGCAGTCAAAAGACCGGCCGTAATCCCGCCGCCAACTGCTGTAAATGCAACCCTTATATTGTTCTGCATAATCCCGCTCGACGCAAGGGGTTCGATGCCAACAATGGAACCCATCCACAACTCGCCTTTGTCGCGTACTTGTTCGATAATCTGCGGCGGAACCGTCGCCGATACAAACGCCGGATCCTGCCAAGCATACCACCACGCCACCAACGCGCCAATGCCAAACATCGCCGTCGCCACCGCAGTATAGGGAAACGTCTGTTGAACCACCAAAGGAAACCCCCACCGACAAAAATCCCACGCCTTCTTCCATTCCTGTCGTCGGGAACCCTGATAAATTTGGTTGTAGCTGCGGGAAGTCAACTGCTGCAAATCTCGGATAACAGTCAGTCCCACCTCGTGAGTTCGCGCGCGCGCCAAGTCCGCAGAAACCGAACGATATAAACTCGCCATTTGACGCACTTCATCAGCAGTTAAGATGGAAATTCCTTTTTTTTCAACCTTTCTCAAGAGGGTTTCGAGTCGTTTCCAATTCGGTTCCCGTCGCGCAATCCAACGTCGAACGTTCATGAATTTTTGGTAACTCCTTGACCGTTTTTCTTTTAGGGTAGCCTAAAATATTGACCAATTCCCAACATTTTGTGCCTAGAACAAACCGATGACTCAAACTCCATTGCGCACTCTTGGTGTCGGAACAGTGTTGAGGACTGCGCTTCAATTATATCGCGATCGCTTCAAACTGTATTTGGGGATTGCCGCGCGCGCTAATTTGTGGTTGTTGCCTCCCGCGATCGCAATTTTGACCTTTTTACTCTTTTTATCCGAGCCTATCGATTATATCCTTGTCGGGTTCGCTATTCTCGCTACGACTCTATTAGCATTGTTAGGACTCGCTAAGTTTCAGACAAACTTGGCTCTGATTTCTCGACTTGCCTTTAGCCTTTTGGTTAATAGACCAGAAACTATACAAGAAGCAAGTCGTCAATTGTTTTCAAGATCGGGTAATTTCCTACAAACTTTTTTGCTAACGGTTACAATTGTGTTTGCAGCTTTCGTGGGTTTTGCTTTTTGTTTTTTATTTTTGAGCTATGGCTCAGCATTCTTGATTTTGATTGCGAGCCCTAATCCTAAAGAAGATCTTGTAGCTTTTGCAATTATATTTTTGTTGTTTGCTATTTTTTTCGTTGCTGCTTCAACATTGTTTTTTCGTTTCGTTATGCGATTCTCAGTTTTTGAAGTTCCTCTCGCTCTTGAAAACAACTTAAATGCTTTCCAAAGTATAAACCGAAGTTGGCAACTTACAAAAGGGAATGTCAACCGCATTTTATTTATTTTTTTGATTGCTGTATTAGTTACTCTTCCCGTTCAAATGATTGTTATTATTTTGCCTGATATCGTCGTTCAATATTTTTTGAGGGGCAGTACCGACGCAAGTACGACTTCTCCAAGAATGACAACAATTGTCATTTTTATGGTAAATATCATCAGAGTTATGTCGAACATTTTTCTGATTCCTTTATGGCAAATTCTCAAATCAATCCTCTACTTTGAGCTACGTCGTCAGGAAGAAGAATTAGAGACATAGATTTAGCGATCGCTTTTTACATTTTACTAAGTGGCAGCACTTTTTTATGGAAATAGCATATACTCTCGATAATTCCCGATGTTTTATATCTGTAGCCAACTCATGACTCACACTTCATTGCGCCCCCTCAGTGCCGGAAACATGGTAAACGCGGCGTTTCGGTTGTATCGCGGTCGCTTTAAACTGTATTTATTGGGGAATTTAGGATGCGATCGCTCTCTCACTTGCGAGAATTTGCTCTCCCTACTTATTCTCTTTAAAAGTTTGATGCTTTCTGGATTTAAGTCTAAATACCAACCTCATAACCCAATCGAATAGACTCTGCGAGCGCAAAAGTATAGCATCTTATGAGACAAATGTGTCATTCATTTGGTGTGCCTGCTCTACGAGCCACAGTTGAAGGCTTGACAGGTCTGTCTACCTATAGAATGATAGGGAATTTTCGGTTTTTCTTACCTTATGCTGATTCGTCGGCTACCCCTTCTGGGTTGTAATGGGGGCGAGTTAAAAAGAAAAAGGAATCAGAAATTTATGAACGACCCTATTCAGGACAAACAAAATTTGACGATTAACGAAGGCGATCGCATCAAGGAAGAGCAAAGCATTGAGGAAAAATCCGAGCAAGTCGCCGTAGACTCCTGGGATCCCACGGGTCACGTAACTGTTCCCACTTACGTAGTTGCCGAAGATAAGGAAACAGGCGAGAAAGAGGCACTTCACCACGTCAAAGATGCCGAAGAAATTTCCGACGTGATTCGGCAGGCTCGAGTGGACGAAGATGGAAATCGCAAGTGGGACTAACCGCAGCGCAAAATAAAAGGGAGAGTGTTATTGAGGAAAGAGCCTCAACCCTCTCCCCAACCCCCAAAACAAAAGCCCTACAGACAATTAGGAGGATAAATTAATGGTATCGACCAACGGAACTCAAAAAACGCGGGTCGCTTTTTTACTAGAAAATAACTTTGAAGATTCAGAATTTCAAATTCCCTATAATGCGCTGCAACAAGCTGGCGTAGAAACCATCATCTTAGGCTCGCGCATGAACGACGAGTATCAAGGCAAGCGCGGCAAAGTCACAGTCAAACCCAACGCCACTGCAACCGAGGTTCGCTCCGAAGACTTCGACGCAATAATCATTCCCGGCGGTGCTGCTCCCGATCGCATTCGCACCAACCCCAACGCCGTCCGCCTGATTATGGATGCAATGGGTCAAAATTTACCCATTGCAGCGGTGTGCCACGGTCCCCAAGTCCTCATCGAAGGCGACCAGTTACGCGACAAACGAGCGACGGGTTTTCGCGCTATTCGCAAGGATATTCAAAATGCAGGCGCAACCTATATTAACGAAGCTGTCGTAGTGGACGGCAATCTAATCACCTCCCGACAACCAAGCGATTTGCCCCTCTTCACAACCTTAATCCTGACGACGCTGGGTTTGAGTGTCAAAGAAGCAACGCTGCCCGATATTAGCGATACAAATTACGAGTGGTGGCGTTTGGCCGAAACTTGGGGCGGTTCGACACGCAGCGATATCGTGGGCGCGCTGCAAACCGCAATTGGCGGCGAACGCTACACTCACAAAGCCTTCGAGCAGTATGGCGAGCGAACTACTGACGTGGAATTGCGCGTGGTGCTCCAGGAAATTTGTACCACAAAACAGCAACACATTCAACTGTTGGAAGCTCGCTTGGCAGACTTTGGAGAACAGGCAACGTTACAAGCGGCTGGAAGTGCAGCCCTCGCTGCGTTGCAGGGGATATTACAATCGCAAGACGACGTGGGCATTCTGCGTCGCGCCCTGGGGGATATCCAAACGGGGGTGGTTGATTCGTTTCAACTGTGCATTCAACTGACGGACCCCACCACAGCTCAACTTTTTGCTCAAATAGAAGAAAATTTGGCGAAACACGAGGAGCGTTTATCCACGCTTTATCGGGCGCGGTTTGGGAAGGAAGTCCCGCCGCCTCAACCGACAACGATGACTTTCGGCGGTTGATTGAGTTGTTTTGATTTTCCATTGAGTTGGGTTCTGCGATCGCGGAACCCTTCGGTCTTTTTGGAGTATGCTAAAGTGTGCAATCTTACAAATTACGCTAAACGTCCCTACGAATAACCTGTACGGACGTTTTATAAAACGTCCCTACGCCAACATTCATGAGCTTCCAGAAAATCTTAGTTCCCCTAAACCCTTCCCCTCTCGCTTCTATTGCCTTCGAGCAAGCCTTAGACCTCGCTCGGTGCCAGCGCGCGGAACTGTGTCTCATTTATTGTATGCCCCACCTGAACGAAGCGCCTCCCGTCCCCCATACCACGGCGGGAGCGGGTGCGAGTTGGCGTACCCCGACTGAAATGGGCTTTGAACCGGCACCGGTTGAAGTTTTCCCCGCCCAGTCCGCGCCTCCTTTGCCAGAACAGGAACCCGCCTGGTTGCAAAGCTATTGTCAGCAAGCTTCAGAACAAGGGGTTGAGGTTCGCAGCGATTGTTTTGTTGGCGTTGCCGATACGGGGGCGAGAATTTGCGAAATTGCGCGTCAGTGGAAGGTGGATTTGATTATTATCGGTCATACGGGTCGCACGGGTTTGGCAGAGGCGGTTCTGGGCAGTACGAGCAATCATGTTTTTCACCACGCGCCTTGTGCGGTTTTGACGATTCCCGAATAGGAGTAGAGGGCGGGGAAACCCGGAGTAGAGGGCGGGGAAACCCGGAGTAGAGGGCGGGGAAACCCCGCCCCTACCCCAACAACCAATAGGTTGTCATTTTTCCTTTTCCCTTCACCTGTAATTCTCCCCTTTGTTCAAAACGATAGCGATCGCGCAAACGTAGATACACTTCCTCCGTAACGTGAATTTTCCCAGGAAGTCCGTGAGATTCCATACGAGATGCGGTATTTACGGTATCGCCCCAGAGGTCGTAAATAAACTTGTGCGTCCCAATTACCCCAGCAACTACGCTTCCGGTATGGATTCCAATTCTAATTTGCAACGATTCTCCGCGATCGCGCTGAAAAGTTTCGATCGCTTTTTGCATCGAAAGACCCATTTCCGCGATCGCTTCGACGTGATTGGGTTTCGGGAGAGGGAGTCCCGCAGCCACCATATAGGCATCGCCAATGGTCTTAATTTTTTCTAACCCAAATTGCTGCGCTAGGCGATCGAATTCCGAAAAGAGGAGATTGAGTAAATCTACTAACTCAATAGGAGAAAGACGCGCCGAGAGAGGCGTAAATCCAACGAGATCTGCAAATAAAATAGTGGCTTCCTCGAACTGTTCGGCAATGGGAGAGCGATCTTGTTTGAGGCGTTCGGCGATCGCGGCAGGTAAAATATTAAGCAACAAACGCTCGGATTTTTCCTGTTCGAGGTTAAGTTTTTCTGCCGCAATTTCCAAGCGCTCGAGCATCCAGTTAATAGTATCTGCTAAACTGCTGAGTTCGTCTTTCCCCAACGCTTTCACTCGCAAGGACAGATCGTTGTTGGTGCCAATTTGTTGAACGTCAGCGCTCAAATGCGCAAGGCGCGAAATGACCATTTTTTCGAGCAACCATAAGGCGAGCGCGCCAAAGGCAACACCCGCAGTGAATAGGGATAAAATGAGAGCGAAGAGTGCAGTTTGCCCTTGTTGGTGAATCTCTCGCGACAAACCGACGCGCAACAGCAGCGCGGGTTGGTTGTCGAGATCGCGCACAAGGGTATAACTTACCATCCAACTGGCACTTACGGGTTGTGAGATAACGGCGAGATCGCGTAGATCGGCAGCAGACTCATTCTCTTGCTGTTGGAGCGCCGAAGCGATCGCGCTCAATTGCGCAGAAAGGCGAGGATTATCGAGGCGATAGAGTTGGATATCGAGTTCGGTTCGTTGTTCGATCTCGCCGAGTTCGGTGGCATTCAACTCCCGTCCCATTATGAGCATCCCCGCAGTTGAATCGGTTTCTCCAGTCGAGAGAACCGGTTCGGCGGCAACGAGTAAAATTTTTTCGGGAAGGAGGAGGAATCCGCTTGCTGGCTCGAAATGATTCGTATCTCTAAACAGGGAAGTTGAAATAAACTGCTCGTACAGGGTATTGGAAAAGGGAACTGGTTGCTCTTTATCGGCATCGAAACGTTCGGCAAAGACGCGATCGCCAACGCCATTGAGCAGTAACAAAACGTTTATTTTAAGGGTTCTATACGTATTCTCGCTGAGATGAGCCTGAGTATAATCGGAGTTTTCGCCTGAAACGAAGTCGGATGTTTCATCCCAAGCTGCCCAGTTCTTGGCGAGGCGATCGAGATTGTCGATGTCTTCACGCATTTCGTTGATGGCGCGTCGGATGCTTTGGCGCGCATTGCGTTCTTCGAGTTTGTCAAAATTGTCGAGTAAGATTGCAGAGAGACTAGCACCAAAAACAGCGATTAAACCTGCGAGACTGAGGGTAATGGGAAGTAGGGTTTTTTGGCGAAGACTCATTGAAGTCAATTGAAAATTGAAAATTGAAAATTGAAAATCGATGGACGATTAATGCTCCTTTAAAAGGGTATATCATTCTCTTCTTCTTCCTCTTCTGGCTCTTCTGGTTCGGGAATACTTTCGATGTCAAGGGGTGCGTTGTTGGGCGAAATGGAGTCGATTGGGTTATTTTGAGGTGCAGTGGAAGCTGAAAAGTCGCGATCGAGGGCGATAATTTCTCCCTCAAATAATTCAGCAAGTTCGAGGGCAGCTTGTGTGACTTCGGTGTTGATTGCTGTATCTTCTACTTCTAATTCTGCTGTGGGAGAGGGCGGGGGTTGCGGTTCGGGAGGAGGGGATGGAACGCGATCGCGTTGGACAACGGCGGGTTTTTGTTCGGGTTCGGATGGGGGCTCTTGGGGTGGAGGAACCGGCGCGGGAGGTTGGGGAATTGCGCGATCGCTCGGTGGAGCAACGGGAGGTTCAAACTTTTTTGCCGGTTCTTTGGGAGATGCTTCAGGCGCGGGGGTTTGGGGAATTGCGCGATCGCTTGGCGAAGAAGCGGGGGATTCAAACTTTTTTGCCGGTTCTTCGGGAGGTTCTTCGCGTTGGGATCGCGATTTGGGAGCGGTTTGGGAAAAGGATGAAGGTTCGCCCGGAGAAGTCACTTTAATGGTTACCTTTTGGTGCCACAGTTGCTCGAATGCCGCTTCGAGACCGGCAATTTTCTTTTTGTTTAAAGCATAAGCATGGCGCAAATTCTTACTAATACTGATTTCGACTCTACATTCCTCTAAGTCAAAATCAATTAACTCGCAATTTTGACTGAGTAACGCTCGTGCGGCTGTGGGTTGCAGGGCTAATACTTGTTCCCAGCAGTCCCGTTTTCTCTGACGCAGTGCCTCTTCAGCTTTCTCAGCCGATTTGGGGGGGACGCGATCGCTTGTCGATCGCAGGTTTTTACCTTCGTTGCCAGGGGAGGATGGGCTCGTTGTGGGTTGTGTATTTTTACGGTCGTTTGCAGGGGGAGATGGGCGATCGCTGGCAGTTTGTGGGTTACTACTGGTGTTTTCAGGAGGAGATTCGGGACGATCGCGCGCAACTGTCGTCGTTTTCCCGTTTCTGTCGGGAGAAGAATTGGAGCGATCGCGCGGGGTTCCGTTTTGCGGTGCGCGCTCCTTTCTATTCTCTGCGAAACTATTCCTTTGAGACGAGTCTTTTTTACCGTTTGCAAAAGAGTTTGCAGGGGTGCGAGACGTTAAAATTTGCGCGCTATCTTGTTGCGGCGCGATCGCGCTTGGCAGCAATCCCAGAAGCGTCACTTCTAACCACAAGCGCGGTTGCGTCGAGTTTTTAATTTGTCCTTCGCTATCTTTGAGATGTTGCTGTCCTCGCAAAATTACAGGGATATCCCAGTTTTTTGCATCTTCGCACAACTGTTCCCAAGTCCCAGGGGTGACGGAAACCAAATCGTTGCGACGGTCGGCGCTTTTGGCTATTAATAAATTGAGATAAAATCCCGCTAAACTGTGGAGGACGGCTAAGGGTTCTCGTCCCTTATCCATGAGGTTGCGACATTCTGCAATAACAGTTTCCCCATCGTCGTCTGCGATCGCGCGCAATATCTGTAATAAGTCCTGTTCGGCGACGCTCCCCATCAACTCCCAAACGTCCCCCACGGTAACTCTTCCAGGCAATAAACCCAGTTGATCGAGGAGACTTTCGGCATCTCTGAGTCCCCCGTTCGCCATTTGCGCGACGACAGTTATCGCTGCATCTTCGATGTCGATCTGCTCCTGGCGCGCAATGGTTTTCAGGTGCGATACCATCGCCTTGAGGGAAATGCGGCGAAAATCAAACCGTTGACAGCGAGAGATAATTGTGGTAAGAACGCGCTGGGGGTCGGTGGTAGCGAGGACAAAAACGACGCGATCGGGGGGTTCTTCGAGGGTTTTGAGGAGGGCATTGAAGGCGGGAACGCTGAGCATATGGCAATTATGCACGAGCAATCCATTGGCGACAAAATTGTGATTGTCGGCGACTTCGAGGTCGTAGACGCGATCGCGTTTTCCGGGGGCGATGGCAACGACGGGTTCTAATTTGGTTTTCTGAGGAGGACGAGTTTCGGCAACGCGCGCTTTCAGTTTCTCGAAAGTTTGCAACTTTTTGCGGCGGCGGGGAAATTGTAAGATGGAAGAACCAGTTAAACGCACAAATTCCCAAAGGCGTTGCAAGAAATAGCTGCGAACGGGTCCGGGCGCGGGGGAATAAATTTTCGCTCCCACTTGCAGTTCTCCGGCGGCAACCCATCCAGTTTCAGTATAAAGGGGATGGTTGGCCGTGCAAGAAAGTTCGCGGGAGGAAGTGCGGATAACGAGGGTTTCTTTTTCGCCGCGATCGCACCATCGCACAATGGGTTTAAATTCCCAAGTTCGGGTTTGTTCGTTGTAGCTGAGAACGTCTTGTCCTTCGAGGGTTGGGTCGTCGATGCGCGTCGTTCCGTTGCGGGTTAAAATCAGGCTCTCGCCGCTCAAACATTCATCGATAACATACACCTTGTAACGACCGCGAACCGGCGCAAATTGGGCGCGTTCGATTAATTCGCGGATGTTATCGACTCCCGTATTACTAGCTGCATCGATCTCGACGACATCTAAACTCGATCCTTTGGTAATTTCGCGGCAAGAGTCGCATTCCCCGCAAGGCATAGGGGTAGGGTGCCGATTTGTCAAGCAATTGAGCGATTTTGCTAAAATGCGCGCCGACGAGGTTTTTCCCGTTCCCCTCGGACCGCTAAACAGGTAAGCTGGGGCGATGCGATCGCTTTCCATTGCGTGGGTTAGGGCCGTCGCGATCGCGTCCTGTCCCACCAACTGGGCAAAGGTTTGGGGTCGATATTTGTGGTGTAGCGGTTCGTACATTCGTCCTTTGTCCTTCGTCCTTTGTCCTTCGTCCTTTGTTCTTTGTCGTCTAATATTAATTTAATCCAAAGCCCATTCCCGATTCCCAATTCCCAATTCCCAATTTCCCATTCCCCACGACCAACATTAGAACAATTGTCCTCCTCGGAAGCGCCATCGGGGAAAAAGAATGCGCATGAGGGTTTGGGAGGCGGTGAAAACGCCCAGCCAGACTAAGCTGTAGTGTAGGACGAAATCTCCCAAGGGAAAATCTGAGGGGATGCCGGGTAAGCCGACAACTTTGGCCGCGATCGCGATAAACATTGCTTCCCAAATACCAGCAGCGAGTTGGAAAGCTGCCGGCCAGTCGCGATCCCAGCGAAACTTTTGCATAAAATTGTATAGGGCATCCCACCCCAAACCCAACAGTGCGATATAACCCAGGAATCGAAAAAAAATAATTCCTGCCGAGTTTCCTATAATTCCCCAAGCAAAGGGGAGAGTTACGATCGAACCGATAGTAAAAAAGAGAAAAAGGCGCGTTTGCCAGCGGCCGAACAAGGTGGGAGTCATTTCAGTAAACAGTAATCAGCTATCAATTATCGATTATCAGTAAACAGTCTCGTCCGAGATAAGATACGAATTGGTCTTTATGGTTTGCGATCGCCCAACCGACACCCTTCAACCTCCCTTTGGCGAAGAGCTAGCTCGAGAAATCCTTGGGTCATCGAGTTGGCTGCTTTGCGTTTATCGACGCGATCGCCTGGAATAAACCATTTCTCCCATTACTCATTCCACTCCCTATCCCCCAACCCAATTTTACTTTGCTAGCGTCACCCACGGCAATATATAGCATTTCTGAACGGGATGTAAACCGTTTCAACGTAGGGACGTTCAATTGAACGTCCCTACTCGCGGTGGATTTGAATTCTGGGCTATTTATTGTTTACGTTTCAGAGCGAAAACGCTATAGTGTTTCCAAATGAAATATAAACAGATAAGGAGATTCCCTACTTTTAGTAACTCCTCGCTCCTCCCTTGAATTTTTCTATTCTTCTATTCTTCCATTCTGAATCCCGAAGTCAAGATTTTACAAATCAAATAGAAACGCTATATCGCCCTAGTTTAAATCTTTCAATGATAAGATGATTTCAAGAAGCTTAAGTTTTGGCTCGAAAATAACGACTTAGTGTATTTGCTGCGATACCGATAATGCGCTGCGAGATCGAACCCAAAATGAAGAAAAATGCAAGAACTGTCAGCATCCCTTTGCTTTTGAACCTACCACAATCAGAAAGTTTAAGCTGACCGATGCTCTCTTTGATAAAGCAATTTCTGATTTGTCAGATAATGGCACTTTGTTTTTTACACCGGAACAGTTAAGATATTTATTAGATAAACGTTTAAAGCAAAAGAAAAAACGTAATATTTACTACAATTTGTATTCACTCTTGCTTGTTGGAATTGTTTTACATTTTTGCTGGACTCTATCTCCCGAAATCAGACTTCCGGTATTATTAATCGCCAGTTTAATAGTTGGTTATTATAGCTGGGGATTTTCTGGAATGCAATCAACATTGTACAATGAAAGATACAATGCTTTAAAAGAAGCTGCCTTGTTTGGCTTGATTGTTATTATCGGCTCCCCTGTTTTTGTTTTTTCGGATTTTAGAGGGTTGACAATTTTCAGAGGAAGCTTAGCGGAAATACTAGGAATTATTTTAATTGCTTTGGTTTTTTTAAGATGGCGCAGAGTAAACTGTTTCCCCCAACAATATCTAGTGTCAACCGAGCTATTTCATAAGTGGATCGATGCGTGGACTGAGGCAAATGGTTCCATTGAAAAAATGCTCCCTTCTTCCAGTACAGACAATCAGCTAGAAAAATCGTAAATCTAGAGTAAAAAGAGGAAATCATGAGATGTATTCGCTGCGAGACCGATAATGCGCTACAAGATTACATAGAAAATCAAGGACGGTGTGAAAATTGCCAACATCCCTTTGCCTTTGACCCCGCAAGCATGGGTAAAGTTAAATTCACCGATTCGTTTTTTCTAAAATCTATTACCGACTTATCAGACAATAATACTTTGTTTTTTACAACAAAGCAACTTTTTTATATGTTGGATAGAAAGATTAAAAATAAAGAGCCTTTGGACACAGCGATACTATTTTTATTGCTTGCATTTTTTTCTTCCGGGTTATTTTTCCTTGAAAGTCCAATATGGAGCGCGATCGCAGTTATAAATTGTTGGGCGAGCGGTTTTATCGCATCAGGAGGAGGTTTTGACGATCCGTCTAACGATATCCCCCCTAAAGAACGAAAAATTCTTCTTATAATATCAATGTTTTGTGGATTGTTAACTATCGCTGAGGCAATTTTAATATTGGTTTTATATTCTCATGTACTTGCATTTGTGGGATTTAGTATTTTTGTAATATTAGGAATGTATTTGGTCTGTCTAAACTTCTACCTACTGTCAACACTAAAATACATTCCTCAAGATTTTAAAATCGCATTAACTCAATTTCAAGGATGGATAAACGCCTGGGTCAAAGTTAACGGTTCTATCGAAAAAATGCTTCCTTTCTCCAGCACAGAAAATCAGCCAACTCACCTCAGTTCAAAAATAACAGCTTACAGCTTCGATCGCGCCATTGTTTGCGACAGCGCTGAAATTGCTCAATTCCTCATTGCCAACAATTTCCACTTAGAAAACAACTGCGCCGTTCTCAGTATCGATGGATATCCCCAAAATATTTTTAGCACGATAATGGAGATGCTACATCGCAATCCTAACTTAAAAGTATATGCCCTCCACGATGCAAGTCCTCAAGGAATCAGTCTCGCGAATCAACTGCGAACAAACAACCATTGGTTTGCCAACAGTTCGGCGACAATTTACGATTTAGGATTGTCGCCACGTCAAGTTTTTAAAAGTCGCAGCTTATTTATTCGCAACTCCCCTGACTCAAAACAAGAAGCGGCAAGATTACCCCAAATCGTCAAACAAGAACTCTCCCCAGACGAACTAGAATGGCTAGAAAAAGGAAACTTTGTCGAACTCGAATCCTTAATGCCGCGCCAATTATTGCAAGTCTTGACGCGCGGAATAACGCTCAGTCAAGCAATCGATGTAGAGGATGCTTTGATTGTAGTAGAAAGCGACGACAGCTCAATTTTTGCCACCGATAGTTTCGATTAGTCAATCTGCTTTCCTGGGATAAGGGAAAAGTTCAATTCGCAAGTTCGTTGCCGATCGCCTAACTTGGCATTCCTTATCTCTATTGAATGGGAGTCGCGATCGCGGTAATATCGAAAAGTCACGAGAACCTGCGCCTCGGTCGTTGCGATACGCACGCGAGCGATCGCGATCGATTTTAAACTATTTTTGAGGGTGACGATGGCTTTCAACATCAGCGCGCTGAAACTGCCGGTTATCAGAAGAGGATCCAGAGGATCTGCCGTCGTCGCTTGGCAAGGATTTTTGCGAGATTTAGCCTATCCTGTCGGTGCGGTTGATGGCGACTTTGGTCCGAAGTCCGACGCGGCAACGCGCAGCTACCAACAGCGAAATCTACTCGCTGTCGATGGCATCGTCGGTAATATTACCTACGGCAAAGCCATCAATCAAGGATTTCTATTTAGAGTCCCCAACTTTTCGGCAGGGATGTTGCTCGATTATTTGCGCTTTAGCGAAACAGCCGTCAAAGATGTACAGTTAAGTTTGAACGCTGTTGCCACGCTCAGTCCCTCTCTCGTGGTCGATGGCGACTTCGGACCCCGCAGCAGTGCCGGTTTAGCCGAAGCCTACAAAAAACGCGACGTGCGGTTGCGCGGCGAATTGGGAGGAGCGCTCTCGGCTAGCACAAAAAACGCACTTGGTCAAGACTTTGAACCCGCCTTAAATATTTTTAACGCCTACGCCAAACGCCTGCGATTTCGCCTCAGCGGAGCTCATTGGTATCAATATTTTCCCACCAGCCGCGCCATTTCCGATTTAAAGTCTCCGTTTCGCGAGAAAATCGAAGCCTTTCAAAAAGCACTCATTGAGGGAGGCGCGCAAACCATTATTGCAGCAACCTATCGACCGCCGCAACGCGCTTATTTAATGCACTACGCCGCCCGCATCGATCGCGGCAGCATCGCGCCAGAAAACGTGCCGTCGCGCTCGGGTGTCGATATTGGCTGGGTACATTATACCCGAGCCGGGTCGCTCCAAGCAGCGGCAAAAATGGTGGAAGCTTACGGCATTGGGGGAAACCCCGTTGCCCTAGACTCGTTGCATATCAGGAGATTGGCCATTGATTGGAATATTACCTGGGAAGGAACGCTGAACGTCAAAGATGGGCGAGGACGCGCGATCGCGATCGGCGAACCGCGCAACGGAGCGAGTAATTCCAAACTATTTGATGTGGGCGCGTCCTACGGAGTTTATAAGTTAGCCAGCGATCCGCCCCATTGGTCTCACAACGGCAGGTAAAATCTAAGTCAATAGCATTTGGTACTTGACTATGCTGCAACGAGTAACTCTTAAAGGCTTCAAGTCCATTAGGAATATGGATATTGAGTTGCGCTCCTTAAATGTTTTGATTGGAGCAAATGGCGCGGGAAAGAGCAACCTTGTCTCATTTTTTAAGATGCTTAATGAAATGATGGCAGGGCGCTTTCAACAATACGTTGGGACTTCAGGACGCGCTCAATCCCTTTTGCACTTTGGTTCCAAGATAACACCATAAATAGAAGCACGACTTGAGTTCGAGGTTGAGAACGGAACAGATACCTACGAATTTCGTTTGTTTCATGCTGCGGGCGATTCTCTTGTCTTTGCCGAGGAAACATTGAGTTTTCTGCAAAAGAGTTACTCCTCTGCAAAGAAAGATTCATTAGGAGCAGGACATTCAGAAACTCAAATCAGCACAGCAGCCGAGGACGGTATACAAACGGCTAAAGCACTTAGATTTTTGCTCAACCGTTGCCGCGTTTACCACTTCCACGATACTTCTTCTACGGCAGAAATTCGTCAATCCTGTTATGTTGGCGATAATTGTTGGCTAATGCCTGATGCTGGCAATATAGCTGCGTTGCTTCTCAGGTTTCGCGAAGAAAACTACTCATCTTATAACCGCATTGTCAAAACTATTCGTCTAATTGCACCATTTTTTGAGGATTTCGTTATCGAGCCAGATGTAGCAAGTCGCGTCATTCTTAACTGGCGAGAAAAGGGGTCAGACCGAGTATTTGGATCGCACCAATTTTCAGACGGCACTTTGCGTGCCATTGGTTTAACGACGCTGCTTTTGCAGCCAGAAGATGAATTACCAGAACTCATTGTTGTTGATGAACCAGAGCTTGGTCTTCATCCCTATGCTCTCAACGTTATAGCCGCACTTTTTGGGAAAGCGTCCTATGATACACAAATTCTCATCAGTACCCAATCCAGCTCTTTTTTAGATAACTTCGAGCCTGAAGATGTAATTGTTGTGAATAGAGAGGAAAAAGAGTCTATCTTTAAACGACTTAATCCCGCAGATTTAGAAGCTTGGCTCGAGGAATATAGTCTAGGAGAAGTTTGGGAGAAAAACGTAATTGGCGGAGGTCCCCATTAATGGTGCGTCTTTACTTATTTGCTGAAAGGCAAACAGAGCAGACTTTTGCTGATAATGTACTTAAACTACACCTAGGTCAATTTTTGAGGTTTGTTATCAAGGTCGCGATCGCGAAATCGCAGCTCTCCAGGCTATTTTAAATAAATATGAGACACCCGAGTTAATTAACGACGGAGCAGACTCAGCTCCTAGCAAACGGATTATCGCGCAGTTTCCCGAGTACAAGAGGGGTAAAGCCAACGATGGACCCCAGTTAGCTGAATCCATTGGACTGGAGACAATCCGAAGCAAGTGTCCCCACTTTAACGCATGGCTGTCAAAACTTGAAGCACTAGGCGATCCTAATGAATCACGAACAATATTGATAGACGGTAGAAGAGAATAGGCGATCGCGTTCTGTGAAAAATCGGCCGCGATCGCCCCATACTCAAACTTGCATCAACACGACTTCCTCTGCTGTAACTCGAGAGCATTCATCAACCCGTATCCCCACTTGGGATCGAACGTTCCTTGGGGCTTATCGGGGACTCGAGCGCCCTTTTGCAGTAAATCCTTCACCGCCTCCGGTGTCAAATTGCGATCGCGTTGTAACAACAGCGCAATGACCCCCGTCACAAAAGGCGCTGCCATACTCGTCCCCGCATTCGCCATATACTTCGCATTGACCATTCGACCGCGCGTCACATCCTGTGCGTCTGCCGACAGCGGCGCAACAATCATCGCTCCTGGCGCAGCAACGTCGGGTTTGGGGGAACCATCGCGCAACGGTCCTTCGCTACTAAAATCGGAAATCTCGTTCAACCTCAAACCCACTACTTGTTTTTGGCTATCAATATCGATATATTCCACCTTACTGGTATAAGACGCAACTGTAATCGACTCGGCCGAACATCCAGGCGAACCAATTTTCATCGAATCTTGGACGCTACTCCCGGTAAACATCACCTGGGAACCGCCTTGACCGTCCAGGGCCCAAACATCCAGTCGTCCTTGAGTGTCGGAGGTATTCAACACGCGCAATTGCCAAATGCCGCCCTTAACTTTGCCCCCTTGAGAACTTCCGAGAACTTGAACGAAGAAATTATAGTCATTGTTGAACGGGTCGGAACCTGGAGTAACAATTTGTAATCGTGCGTCGGGGAGAGTGTAAGTTTGCGTGGGGTTGCCCGAACGAATAATCTTCTGCCAAGGCGTAACAAAACCACCGGGCGATCGCAACGAAATTTCGCAACTCATCTCGCCAGAATACCAGCCATTGAGCAGAACAACACCGGTCGAATTATTAGGAACCATGAAGCGCATTCCCTTTGTCTCCCCCTCTGAAAGAGTGCTTTGGGCGTGAATATTATCATTCCCTTCATTCCCCGCCGCACAACAGACAATTCGTCCCGGACCGGACTCCGCGTCGATAATTTGCGAGAGAGAGTCAGTGCCATCGTGGGCATCGGCGTGTCCCCCCAAACTGAGGTTGACGATGGCAGGACAGTTCATTTCCTTCGCCACGCGGAAGATATAGCGCACGCCATCGGCAATATGCGCGTCTTGGAAGTCGGTTTTAACGATGACAAATTCGGCTTTTGGGGCGACACCGCCAAACTTCTCGTCAATGCCTCCCGCGATACCTGCAACGTGAGTTCCGTGACCTTGGATATCCCGCGAGGCGGTTAGTGCGCCTTCTGTGACTTCGAGTCCGTAACCCCCTTCTGCTACGCCCGGTCCGGCGATGCTTTGGTCCCAAATGCGCAAAATGCGTCCGGCGAAGGCGGGGTGGTTGGGGTCGATTCCCGTATCCACCACTCCAATAATGACTCCTTCGCCGGTGAGGGTACTTTCTTGACGGAATTGCTGGGCGTTGATTTGGGGATGCGTCAAGGCGACATCCATGCGCGATCGCAAGTAACGGGATGGTTTGATTCGCTCGATGTTAGCATCTTCTGAGAGAACGCCTAACTGTTCTAGGGGTAAAAAGGCGGTGCGCACTCGACCGGAGGATTGATTGATTTGGATGCCGCGTCCTTCGAGGTGAGACAGGTCGGCGTTTTCATCGCAGTAGATGAAAACAACAGTACGCGGGGGTTTGACCGTTCCTACACCGGGCATTACGCCCAAGGTCTTCATCTGGGGAATTAAACCCTCGCTTCCCTGTTCTTCGTATTCTTGTAGCGCGACTAACAACCCTGAAGAAATCTTTTCGTAAATCATAGCGTGCCTCGCTTTTCGTTTAATGACTTTTAAGTAGAGCTTTTGTCCGCTTGTCCAGTTTAATGGGGATGGGGACGAAAGCTGTATAGTGAATGAGTAGGATTGGAGTGCTGTTTTTATGCTCGCGATCGCGTATATTTTGCCTTTTTCATAGATTGTGACGGTCAACAAGGGCTTGTCTTTTAAAGTTAGAAGATGTACTGACGCTGGCACCGTTACGAATCGAGGAAAACCAACGAGCGATCTGAAAATTGCACTGCTGTCTGCTTGTTGGCGAGCTCGCCAACTGCACCTAAACGCTATCGTCTCTCCCAAACTTTCCTGCGGCAAGCCTTGCTGAAAAGCACGGCGCGCGCAATAGTTTAAGGAGAGGATCGATCCTTTGCTTCTTTTTCTATGATGGCGTTCTCAAAAATGATGTTCCAGCGATCGCGCCCTGGCGTTCATAAAAGTTAACCCAAGGCCGCGATCGCTTCGAGCAATTTTTCAACGGGGGCGTTGGGCGAAAGGAAGGAAAAAAGGTGTTTGTAGCGCAACTTTCCTTCGCGGTCTAAAATAAACTGAGCGGGTAAGGGCGCGCCCAAGGCTTGACCCACTTGGTAGTTGCGGAATACGTCGCAACTGGGATTGCTTAACAAGGGCATTTCTACGCCTAAGTCTTCAATAACTTGGCGACTTTGGCGGTTGTCGGTACTGGAAATTAGAAACACTTCAGCGCCGCGATCGATAAATTTTTCGTAGTTTTCAATCAATTCGACGATGTGAGGATAGCACAGCGGACAATATTGTTTTTCGGTGAAAATGCGCGTAAACGCTAAGAGAATGGGCTGTTGACCGCGATAGTCGGACAGGCGAAGTGTCGTTTTGTGAGTAACGTCGGGGAGTAAAAACTCGGGAGTTGGTTGTCCGAGGTCGAGGGAATTGGTCGCGGGAATGGGAAAAAAGTTATTGGCGAAGCGCGCGTTGAATAAACCGCTAAAGTCTGTGGAAGTTAGCATAACAAGTCGTCATTTGTCATTGGTCGTTGGTCATTTGTGGATTCTAACTCCAAAATACGTCCGCTTCTCCCCCTTTAAGTACGATTGTACATCTCCAACTCTCAACTACACCTGATTAATTGTATTGGTCGTTGGTCATCTGTCATCAGTCGTTAGCGATTTGTTGTGGGAAACTGGGCAAAAAATGAAGGCGCGAAAATCCAAATAAATCGCCCAGAACAAAGGACGAAGGACAAATGACGAAGGACCAACAACCAACGACCTTATTAATTGTAAAGTTTAAACGGCAGCGAAGTAAACTTTGGACTTTTTGGGATCGGGAACCATTGTTTTGTCGCCTTCTTGCCAACCTGCCGGACAGACTTCATCGGGGTGAGACTGAACGTACTGGATGGCTTTGAGGGTGCGTAGGGTTTCGTCTACGCTGCGACCGAAAGAAAGGTTGTTAATGGTCGCGTGTTGGATGGTTCCTTCTTTGTCGATGATGAACAGTCCGCGCAACGCTACGCCTGCTTCTGGGTCGAGGACGTTATAAGCAGCGCTGATTTCTTTTTTGATGTCGGAGACGATGGGATAGGCAATGTCGCCAATTCCACCTTCTTTACGGTCGGTTTGAATCCACGCTAGGTGGGAAAATTCGCTGTCCACCGAAACGCCGAGAACTTGGGTCCCCAGTTGCTTGAAGTCTTCGGCGCGATCGCTAAAGGCGATAATTTCCGTTGGGCAGACGAAGGTAAAATCGAGGGGATAGAAGAACAGAACGACGTATTCGCCGCGGTAGTCTGACAGTTTAAGGGTTTTGAATTCTTGGTCTACGACCGCAGTAGCGGTAAAGTCAGGGGCGGTTTGTCCGACGCGCAAGCATCCTTCCATTATTTTTTCTCCTTAAAAAATCTTTAGTTCTATGGGGCTGAGGTCAACGCGGGGCGCTAAGGTTGATGTCCCCGGCAAACGCGATCGCAGCTATTGAGTTACGAACTGTTACAACTATATCATAGTCATAACGATTTTGAGTAGGGAGGGATAGATAGCGCTTGCTGAATATAGTGTTGTAATGAGCAGGGGGAGTAGGGGGAGTAGGGGGAGCAGGGGGAGCGGGGGAAGCAGGGGGAGCAGGGGGAGCAGGGGGAGCAGGGGAAGCAGGGGAAGCAGGGGGGAATTGTATTTAATTTTTAAGCAACCCTAATACACTGCGATCGCATTGATTAATCGGGTTTGCCGCTTTGTACAGCAAGCCCTAGATAGCGCTCCCCAATCGTCGCGATCGCGCGATCGCCAAGCAATCAACCGACGAATGCGCTCCACCAAAACCCCTTTAAAGAATAATGGAGTTTCCTAGCGTTCCAAGGCAGAACGTCCTTGTTTCCCCAGTCGAATGAGCAGGAAGTAGAAAAAGTAGACGATATAGGCGCAAAGGGCTGTTGCACCCAAAAAGGCGATAATGCCAACATTGCTATAGTCAGCATCGTAATGAATGAGGCGATAGTAGGCCCAGGGAACTTCCAACCAGGCGCGGCAGGAGGAAACGCTAGCGGGGTTTTGGGTAAAAGCGCAGGATAGAAAAGGAATTGAGGCGAGTGCACCCAGGATACAGTACGCTGAAACCGCCCAACGCCAAGCCGTTGTCGCCAGTTTCAAGCCATCATTAGGGCGGTCTTCGATTTCTTCATTGAGATCGACCCAAAACCAGAGGGAAATGGGAATTAAAATGCGAGCGACGAAACCCGTAATGAAAGCAATTGACCAAGCCGGAATCATTAAGTAAACCGCGATCGCCAGCAAACTCGCAACGCGCCAGTAAATAATGAGAAGGCGGGAGATTGCCTCAGAACGCTTGAAGGCGGCCCAAACGAGCAAGACGAGGGGAATAGCGACGGTAAAAAGGATAGCTAGGCGATAGTCCAGCCAAACGAGCGGTTTGAGTTCCATTAGGCAGCTTTGCAGAGTGGAAATGGCTTCGCCCATTTTAAACGATACTTCCCCAAAACAGCAGCAAGCAAACTCTGGGGTTAAAAGTTTGCTTGCTCTGTACTGATAGAGTCTCTCCCAACCGGATTTTTGAGGAGAGCTCAAAGACATAAGGATCGAGTCAGACGACTAATCATCATAGATTCGACACTCAACCGCGTCTGGATTATCGTCGCAGTATTGTTCGAGGGAGTTTTTTTTCGGCTGGCTTTGACGCTGATGGGAAGCCTCAGCTTGCAGTTCTTCTACCGCATCCCAAGCCGCCGCACATTCAGGAGAGGAGCCGTCTGTGGAGCAGACAGTTCTAGCGTTTTCGCGTTCTTTTTGAATTTGTTCGTCGATTTTATTGCTCATGCGTCTTTAACTATCGTGGGTTTTTAGGTCGCGTACAATAATTTGTTGATACCGTCAACTGGGCGGGAATGGCCCGATTCCCACCGATTTTTTAAGATTTGGGCTTACTTTTTGGGTGGGTCGGTAACTTTAGTTTAGCGCCGTTTCGATATTTTTGCGCTGCTGGCGTTGAGAGCGAGGAGGCTTGGCGCGTTTCTACATTCGACGTTCGCTCCGATCGAGGGCGCGATCGCACGCCATGCTCCTGCTTTCCTCTTAAAAATTGTACGAAGATACAATCTCTCCTCAGCAAAGGAAAACCAGAAGCGACTTCTGTCCAAATACATCGCTTAACTCAGAGGATTCATTGTTGAGGAACGCCTCTGTCTGCGGGAAGAATCCTTCCGAATCAATTCCTCCAGGAAGGGGATGCTGTTGCCCAACAAAGCTGTTACGATCTCGGTTATCTTTATTAATTAAGCCTCTACAATTTCACTTATTTAGGGAGCGTTGAAATATGACAGATATATTTGATTCGTCCGACTCTGCTCTGGAAACCAAACGAATGGATGTCGAAAATCCCGACCTGCACCACGACTCCAGACAATTTACGGGCGAAGCGGTAGTCGATGAGGAAATTCGCCCCCAGCAAAGAGGTCGAGTTGAGTTTCGCTCGAGTTGGTGGTTTGCGCGCTGCCAACAAGATATTATCCTAGCCCCAGGAGAGCGAGTCAAAGTTATCGGACTGCTGTCAGATAGTCTAACGCTCTTGGTTGAACCCATTGCTAAAACCGAACCGATACCCGTAGAGGTTGTTGAGGTAGCCGTTAGGGGTCCCGACCAACCCCTTTCCCCTACTTAACTCGCAACAAAAAGCAGCATTGGGACTTAGGTTTCCCATGCTGCTTTTCGCAAATCCCCTTAATTAGAGTGGGGGGAAAACCGAATGACCGACGAGGATCGCCGTTTTTAAGGAGCTAACGCATTGCCGCGCAACAAGCTTCCAATCGTCTTCGCTGTAATCTTCATTTGTACCAGAGGATTGGCGGGGACGACTGTTTTATAGAGGTAGCTATCGAAGGTTAACCGCTGTACGTCCGGGTCGGCACACATTTCGACGAAAGCTTCGCGCGTTGCATCGGTTCGATAAAAGACGCGCTGTAACAAATCGAGGACGAAATATGTCATGCCATATTTCTTGTCCCAGCGTTTGATATAAAGCTTGAGATCGTCTTCAGTGGGAAGGCTTTGACCGTTATTAGTGGTTTCCACCAGGGTTTCGGCACACATCCGCGCCGATTTAGCCGCGAAATAAATCCCTTCGCCCGAAGATTTTGTCACCGTTCCGGCGGCATCGCCCACCAAGGCAACGCGACCGACAACGCGGCGGGGACGGGGGTGTTCGGGGATGGGGTGCGCTTCGACTTTAATAATTTGACCGCCTTCGAGACGGCGAGCAGCGCGAGCGCGAATTCCAGCCTGGAGGTCTTTGATTTTTGCTTTGTTGACCTTCATGGTGCCGGTTCCCACGGCAACGTGGTCGTATTTTGGGAAAACCCAAGCGTAGAAGTCGGGGGAAACATCGTTTCCGACGTACATTTCCGCCAAGTTTTCGTAATAGCTCATTTTAGCTTCGGGGAGACGAATGCGCTCTTGGAAGGCGATCGCGTAATTATAATCCCCTGCGTCAATCGCCTTGGCAATGCGGGAATTCGCCCCGTCCGCGCCAATAACCACATCCACCTTCAGCGACTTCATTTCACCGGTGGCACCGCCTTTAGAATGGTCGGCGTAGTGTAGGGTGTAGGGATCGGTCGAATTCGTGGGAATATCGAGTTGATAAACCGTCCCGTTAATGAGGTTCGCGCCCAAACGCTCGGCGCGATCGCGCATGAAGCCATCGAGGACTTCTCGACGACACATTCCAATATACTCATCTTGCCGGTCTAAATTGATATCCACCTCAATATTAGAAGGCGAGATCATCTTCATGTTTCTCACCCGGCGATCGATGATTTCGGGGGGCAACTCAAACTCATCAACCATGCACAGAGGAATCGCCCCGCCGCAAGGTTTGGCATTGTCGAGTTTGCGCTCGAACAGATACGTTTCAATGCCTGCTTTTGCCAGAACCTCAGCCGCCGAAGAGCCAGCCGGTCCTCCTCCCACAACAGCAACCCTTAATACCAAAACTTTTCTCCTAAATTTGCTCTATAAAATAATCACACCGGTTATCCTATCACGGAGTTTTGATTCTTTAGAGAGGGAGAGGCGCGCTCGTGCAAAACTTGCAATAGAGCTTAACAACTTGCTTTACATTGTGTAATCTTAAGGGTGGGGAGCGGGGGAGCGGGGGAG
>JAXHVQ010000088.1:17838-24947 GCA_034189065.1 Cyanobacteriota bacterium | reverse complement strand
CTGAATTTGCTCTTCTGGTAAGATTAAGTCTTCCCAACTGGCAGTGGGTTCTATGGGTTGAGCTAATTCGTCGAGTTGAGGGCGCGCTTGGGTACGACAGGTATTCCACAGGTGAGTTTGTAGGGTTTCTGTGTCGGGTTCTGAGTCGGTGAAGCTACCAAGGGCGAGAGTGGTTGTTGTTTGGATTGTGGGCGCGCCTAAGTCGAATTGAGTGACAAGGGTTTCGACAAAACCGTTGAGTTGAGTGGCTTTTTCTCCCAGGTTTTCTTGCCAGAGGAGCTGTTGTTCTTCGGGAGAGGGTTTGGGAATGTCAAAGGTGGCGCAGGAGCGATTTTCGCTAACGGCGCGATCGCGGCCGGTTACAATGGTTGGACAAGATAGTTGGCTTAAGATTGCGGGAAGGGAACTGGGTTTTCCGATTTCTCCTTCGGCGAGTTCGTCGGCATCGATGAGAAGGGCGAGTTTTGAGGTTTTAGCTTGTCTTTTCCACAGTTTGAGGATGCGCTCTAGTTTTGAGGGGTTGCCTCCGATAAGATAGGTTGAGAGGACGTGGAGTTGGAGGTTGAGTTGCTCGCAGGCAGAAGAGGCGATCGCGTAATTGCTGGCGCGATCGACCCCGCACAGTTGTATAATCTGTTGGCTTGGCGCGTCTGAACTCCACAATGCTGCCACTTGTCGGGCGAGGTGTTGGTGGGAGGGGACGCTGACTTCAGCCCCTTCGACGGGTTCGACGATTCCTATGAGTTCTTCATCCAAGCACGAGCAACCGAGTACGTAATGTAGAGTCCATTCGTTGATACGCAGGGGTGCGTGGTTAAGAAATGGACTCGGTTCCACTTCGATCAAATTCCATCGACGGAGAGAGCCTTCAGGAGTCATTGCGTCCAAGTTGGGTTGTTCGCTTAGAGAAAAGGCTAAGTTCCAAGTCGGAAAATTTAATCGAGTATTCCCTGCACCTGCATTGGCACATAATTCTCCCCAGTTTAAATCCCATTCTCCTCCCAAACAAAGGAGCAATACGTCTCGTTCAAACGCGCAGAGATTGAAGATGGAACAGAGGTGTTCTAGGGCTGGCGGTTTTGACATTGTAGCGCGAATTTTCTGCAATTCGACATCGCGATCGGGTATTTCTGGAAGAGATTGACCTTGAATTCGAGCAGCTTGACATTCTAACTTCTGGCGCATCTGTTTGATGGCGAGGGTTAAATAGGCGGAGTTGGCTTGTTGCCAGTTGGATTTTTCGGTTTCGTTTAATGCAACCATAATGCGTGACTTCGGTTTTAGGGTTAATTCACTTATTTGGAATTTCGTTAGCAAGCGGTAAAATGAATATTCTTGGGAGCTAGTGAGCGAGCATTTTCGACATTCTTTAATAAATGCCGCTTGGTTAAATTATTGTTTTATAATTTTAACTTCAGTTTTCTAAAATTCAATGGTATTTTTATAAATCTTACAAAAGTTAAGTAGGGTGGGCAAGGCAATTTTAAGTAATTTTTCTGAAGTAAGGAATAATTCTTATATTATCTCCTTTGACTCTTTCTTCAAGTCTAGCAATTGCTTCCTTGATATATTGAAATTTCAAGCGTTTTATCTCCTTTCAGTAGGATCGCCAACAGAACCCGACTCTGGACGCTCGCCCCAACTCCACCACCACCAATGGGAAGAGGGTATTCCCGGTGGAATCCGTTTAGGATCGACTGGGCCAATTCGGTTAGCGCGGAAAAGGAGGTGCTCTTCCAGGTCTTCGTGATTGAGGGGTTCCCAAGGATAACGTCCATCAGCCGGATTTGGAAAAAGCTCGTTAAAAAATTCGATAGCCGAACGATAGAGGCATCCATCTTCAAGAGATTCGTACTCTAGTTCGTCGGGAGAAGCGACAAACAGTTCTATTTGTTCAATAGCTTGGGAAATCGAGTGGTCTATAAGAAGAAGTTTTGAGCTAACTCGCTCAAGTGTTTGTTCGAGTAGAGGCTCTCCTCGCTCGATCCGTCCCATCTCAATCGCTTGTCCAATATCAAAAACTGAGTACATGAACGCCGTTCCTCCATGACCCATGAAAGACCAATTGCATTGACTTCTCTTGGCTATTTCTAGGCGTTCTGTCTCTGCAACTTCTTCAAAAATCGATTTGAGTGCGTTGCATAGTTCTTTGAGACTTAATAACTTTAATGAGAAGAGGGAATTCCCGGTGGAATTCGCTTGGGATCGACCGGGCCGATCCAATTGGCGCGCAAAAGGATGTATTCTTCCAGGTCTTCACTGTCCAAAGGTTCCCATTCGGGATCTCCATTAGCCGGATTTGGAAAAAGCCCGTTAAAAAATTCGATAGCCGAACGATAGAAGCATCCATCTTCAAGAGATTCGTACTCCAGTTCATCGGGAGAGGCAACAAATTCTTCTATTCTTACAATGTTCCGGCCAAGAGAGTGTCTGATGAGAAGAAGTTCTGAGCTAACTTCCTCAAGGGTCTGTTGAAGTTGAAGCTCCCTTGGCTCAATCCGTCCCATCTCAATCGCCTGCCCAATCTCAAAAACCGAGTGCATAAAATCCGCACCTGCATAACCCAGAGTAGTCCAATTACATTGACTCCTCTTTGCCCTTTCCTCCTTTTCTTTTTTCATCGCTCTTTCCAAACTCAATTTAAGATCGCCGCATAGTTCTGTGAGACTTAATAGCTTTCTAGATTCACCCATAAGCTTGATTTCTTTAGCAGAAGCGTCGCCTTGCTGCTTGCAAGGGCTCATTGTCCTCCAGCGCGAGCGTCAACAGAACCCGACTCTGGACGCTCGCCCCAACTCCACCACCACCAATGGGAAGGGGGGATTCCCGGTGGAATTCGTTTAGGATCGACCGGGCCGATTCGGTTAGCGCGTAAAAGGAGGTATTCTTCCAGATCTTCGTGATTGAGGGGTTCCCAAGGATAACGTCCATCAGCCGGATTTGGAAAAAGCTCGTTAAAAAATTCGATAGACGAGCGAAACAAGCATCCATCTTCAAGGGATTCGTACTCCAGTTCGTCGGGAGAAGCGACAAATAGTTCTATGGGTTCAATAGCCGAGCCAAGAGAGTGTCTGATGAGAAGAAGTTTTGAGTTAACTTCCTCAAGTGTTTGTTCGAGTAGAGGATCTCCTCGCTCAATCCGTCCTATCTCAATTGCTTGTCCAATATCAAAAGCCGAGTACATAAAATCCGTACCTGCATAACCCAGAGCAGTCCAATCCCATTTTCTCCTCTTAGCTGTTTCCTCCTTTTCTTTTTTCATCGCTCTTTCCAAACTCGATTTAAGATTGTCGCATAGTTCTGTGAGACTCAATAGCTTTCTAGATGATTCGCTCATGAGCTTTATCTCTTTCCTTGATAACTCGCTAAGACAACATTTCCATCAGGTGAAACGTAAAGAATAGCTGTTAAGTTAACGGGTCGTCCATCGTCTCCTACTACTGTTTTGACAACTGTAACACTTCGAGAGCCGGTTTGCGACAAGTTAACTGTTGCAGCTCCTTCTCGAATCGTTCGATTAGCACTCTCTAAATAATTTTCTATTTCGCTTGTTCCTGTTCTTTCGGATTGAGGAAGCTCATTGTAATGTTTGTGAGCATGATAGACAGCCGACGATTCGCTAGTAAAGCGCACATCATCAAGGGCTTGGATGGCTGTAACTAACTCTCCATCCGCTAGATCGGGCTCGATTTGTCGCGCTCCAACACGGTTATTTAAATCATCAGCCTTCTGTTGGTAAGCATCAGAAACTCGCTGTTGCCCTGTCGAGTTAACATACCGAGGATTATCCGATTGACCCAGAATTTCTTGCACCCTAGCGGCTGCTATTTTTTTAAGGTTTTTATTATCCCTAGAGGTTGCTGTTGTTTCTCGACCACCAAAAAGATCGCTAGAGATTTCTCTACGGATAGCATCTTGCTCCGCTTGAGAAGAAGCTCCCCTTGCAGCAATAGTTTCATTAACCCGCTCGATGTAATTCTCCCTTAGCTCCAAAGAATGACGATTAAAATCAGCCACATACATTTCAAAATAATTAGCAAACTCGCCGGCTGAAGAGGGAGTCCTTGAGAGGGCATAGTCTATGGCTTGATAGCGCAGCTCTCCCGCCTTTTTGGGTAAACCCGCTGAAATGATGCGATCGATCGCCATCCTTTCCACCAAGTTCATCTCATTGAGAAATTGAACGGCTTCAGAATCGGCTTGCACGCCCAAATCGCTCAAGATAGTTTGTAGTTGTTCTACTGCTGGATTGAGCTTGGCATTAAAACGCAAGCGGTAGTTTCGCTCAAAGTGCTTCAGACTCTCTTTATTGTCAGAAGAAAGCGCCCCTACATTGCCCCCGTTGGCTTCCAGTTCCCTCGTCACCTGCAAAAGACGACCGACCTCTTCGTCGGGCAGGGTATCGAGAAGGGAGGGATGAATTTCAATTTGATTGTCAATCCCAATTAGATCGTTGCCAAGCTGAGTAATCGAATGTTGATTGATATCGATGTCGGGAATTCCCTCAAGTCGAGTTACAACACCCTCTTGTGCGGGCGCTATAGAGCTTGACTCTGCTGTCAGCGCGCTCGGCGCTGTGGGCCGTAGAGCTCTTTGCCCTGTAGAACCGGGTTGAATAGCAGAACTATCGTTAGGTAGTCGAGTGGGTGGTTGGGTTCCAGGTCGCCCGGGTCGTCTTAACATATCGAAAAAGCGCGCGAACTCCTCTCCTTGGACACGATCGCGAAGCTTTTTGGTGTTGGCAATCAGGAGCAATAAATGACCAATCATCCGTAGGAAGGCACGGGATGCAGTCGCTATCTTGTCGGGGTCTCCATTAGCTGCCTTCGCAGCATCCCACCAGTTCATCAACTCACCAATTGCATTGGTGACAGAGACGACAATTCCCACCCCAAAAACAGTAAGAATCAAGCCTTGAAGAGCTATAGCAATGACTTTGCTCAGAAAAGTCGGTTCTGGAATTCCTGTTAATACCACAACCGCTGCCTGAGCGCCGATTAGGGCTACCGTTGTGGCAACAAATGACACCCAATGGTCCTTGACGAACTCAAACAGCTCGCCCAGTTCATCGTCCAGATATTGTGGCGATCTTATAACTGAAGTAATTAAGTCGGCGAGAACTTGTTGCCACGAAGAGTCTGTCGTAACTTGTTTTTCGCTGAAAAGCAAGTTATTTACTCTTTGCTCCGCGTCACCCCCTTGTGACGTTTGTTGAAATCCAGCGAGAACTTGACTTTGAGTTTCTGTGAAGGTGTCTAGCGCTCGTTCGATTCGAGGTAAATCCCCGGCAAAATCCTCAACCAAAGGTCGATAAATCGCCTGAAATTCTTCTGTCGGCAATTGCTCAAGCCGATCGCCAACTCTAAGCAAATCGGGATAGTTTTCCGGTTGAAAAGTGTCAGACCCGCCTAATATTATTTGGATAGCTGGAGAGAAGGCATCCAATTGCGCCCTCCGCTCTGGAGCCGGGTTATTGTTATTTGGGATGGGGGGAGATGCTACTGCTCCAAATGGCTCCTCTGTAATAGGCTCCGAAACATTGGCACCATTGTTAGAGTTATAGTCTTCAATGGCATTCAAAGTGTCAATAATATTGTTGATGTCGATGCCCTCATGCTGTTGAAAGAACCGAATTGCTTCTAGGGTTTGAGGACCCACCTCGCCATCCACAGCCAATCGTCTGCTCATCCCTTGTTGCTCAAAGAAGTTATTCAAACTACTTTGAATATCGGCAACTCGGTCAGGATTGTTACTAAGCTTAAACTTTACATCTATCTCAAGGCCCGCCAACTCTCCCTGTCTGCGACTGTTCTCTAGAATTCTATCTATATTTGCATCAGAGACGGGTTGGAAAGGAGGTAGATTATTAGAACCTTCCGTTGTTATTTGCGAAAAAGTTTGGGATGGGGACAAGTCAGCGGGGCTAAGAGCATTCAAAGTGTTGGGACCCGGTATGCCATCGACATCGAGACCGTTATACTGTTGAAACCGCGCAATTGCCTCTATGGTTTGAGGACCCACCTCGCCATCCACAGTCAAGGGCTCCCTCATCCCAATGAGTGCCCACGAGTTGTTCAAACTCCCTTGAATAGAGATGATTTGCTCCCTAGTAAGCCTTAGCGCTCTTACTCTGTTAATAGTTGCATCTAACCAGGCCTTAGTGCTGAGTAGACTCTGTATTTCCTGTTCGCGAGGATCCACACTTGTAGAGCCGAATTGCGGAGTAAATAAAGGTGATGCTGGAATTGGATTTTGAGTAAATGAAGGCGATGCTGGAATTGGATTTTGAGTAAATGGAGGCGGTGTTGGAATTGGATTTTGAGTAAATGGAGGCGGTGCTGAGATTGAATTTGGAGGAAGACGTATTGTTCCATTAGTCGGCGGCTGGGGAGAATTAGATTTGCGTATCATTGCCTGATATAATTCGGGAGTGAGTACACCCGGAGTCCCGCCTACACCATGACGAGCTTGCCAATCCGCCACTTTTTGTTCCGTTTCCGGGCCATAGATTCCATCTTCCTTTGCCCCTACTATGCGCTGAATCTCAACGATCTGCTCTCTTGTGGGGAATTCATTTTGTTGATTCAGTTGGCGAAAATCTTGAACCGCAGGATTTCTGCCCTCTTCCCCATTTATGTAAAGCAATAAGTCTCTATAAGGACCGTCTAGTAATGTAGGAAATGCTGTTGAGTTATTGGGTGATGAACCGTCTAAGTTAAGTCTCAAATCAGTCAAGATTTGAACTTCCTCCGAGCCGTTGTTTTGAGGGGTTGCTGTCTCGGAGAGAGTGGTTTCGCTATCTGGCTGAAGATGCTCTGAGTCTATATTCGCCCCAGGAGATGGGTCTGTTGTTGGTGTAACGAAGGCTTGTAATACTTCTTCGCTTTTTGAAGCTACTCCCTTATTGGTTTCAATACTCGACTTATTCTCATCTCGCTCCTGTCTCACACCAGGTTCGGGCTGGGTTTGTTTTTCTTCTACTGGAGGATCGTTAGGGTTGCCGTAGAGATGAGGGGCGATCGCGCGGGCTAACCCGGTGGGGTTGGGCTGGGGAATGGGCTGAGGATTTTCGGATGCTTGTTGAGGCTCGTAGAGTTCAGGAGCGATCG
>JAXHVQ010000088.1:0-17738 GCA_034189065.1 Cyanobacteriota bacterium | reverse complement strand
CGCGGGCTAACCCAGTGGGGTTGAACTGGGGAATGGGCTGAGGATTTTCGTCAGGTGCTTGTTGTTCGTAGAGTTCAGGAGCGATCGCGCGGGCTAACCCAGTGGGGTTGAACTGGGGAATGGGCTGAGGATTTTCGTCAGGTGCTTGTTGTTCGTAGAGTTCAGGAGCGATCGCGCGGGCTAACCCAGTGGGGTTGAACTGGGGAATCGGATCGAGGACGGGCTCTGCCGTAGATTGCGACAAGTCTTCGCGGGTGATTCCTTCGGGACGCAACCCCGGACGGCGCGGCGGTTGAGCGGATTTTTCCTCCTCGGCTTGGGGATGGGGACGGCTGGAGGGACGGGGGATTCTTTGAAACTGCTGTGGCGATCGCTCTCTCATGGGATCGATTCCGTAGACGCACCCTTGCCAGTTTACTCTTTTTGCGCGGTGGCGAGCGAGAAGTTTTGTTAACTTTCGCTCCTCGCGTGCCTTCCTCAGCTCGAGGGATGTCTTTTCTTCAAATTTGTTATCTCAATATCAAGCCGCAAGTCAGCAAAATAGCTCCCAGCTTCCCATTGAACGTTCCTGGATTGGCGACAAAGGACAAATCACCACGGACTGCCAATCATCGTAAATCCACTCCAATAATAGGGATGACTAAAATCTTTGCTTCCCACTCCAGCCAACTCGGGCGGCAAAGGAAAGCTGCGCCGGGGCGCGATTAACTGCCCGTTTTCGCTCCTCACTTCGCCACGAATCATTGCTAACTGCGCCCCCCTCAGCGCCTCAGCTTTAATAGGCGCTTCTCGCAATTGCTCGTAAAACGCCGCCATCAACCCTAACGTTCCCTCATCGCTGACGTACCACAAACTGCCCATCGTTGTCTTCACCCCGGCAGCAACGGCTAAACCCGCAAATCCCAACTCCGCCTCCTCATCCCCCAACGCCGTGCGACAGGCACTCAACACTAATAACTCCACCGGCGGCGGTTGGTGCCATCTCAGACTCCGCAACTGTTGGAGATTGAGCTGCGAGTCCCACAGTTGAATGTAAGAATTATCCGGCTTGCCCGGGCGAAACTCGCCGTGAGTCGCTAAGTGGATGATGCGATAGGGTCCTCTTGCGCGCGCTCCTTGAAGATTGGCGAGGTTAAACTCTTCGTTGAGAAACACTTCCCCCGGCCAGATGTGACGCGCGATCGCGTTGACCTCGGTAGCAACGGCAGGCAGAGAAGTGCGATCGATAAAGGTTTCTGCGCCCATCGCCAACACGGAACTGTCCCGAATATCGACGTAGCGGGTATCAGTCAAAGACAAGCTGGGCATCAATCCAATGCTGTAGCGCTCGACGATAAATCCATCGCCATCGTGCATTGCCGCTAAGGGAGCCGAACGCAAGCCCGAGTCGAGGACGAACGCTAAATTATTAATATTTTGCTCTTTTAAGTCTTCTTCTATCGGAGCAATGAGCCAACGATACATCTGTTGTGCTGGGGCTAAGTAAGCCTTGGGACGGCTAGGGTTCGCAACCCCGTGCTGCAAGTTCCTCACCTCTTGCAGGACTTGTTCGCGCGTTGCTCCTACGGGGTGGCGAAGGACTTTGCCCGAGGCGGTGACGAGGAGCAATTCTAAGCGATCGCTAGGCCCGGCAGCCCAGTTGTCGCTAACCGCAGCCAATTCTAACGGAGAAACGAACGCTCTCTCGTCGGACGGCGCAATACTTTTGGCGGTGGGAGGACACGAGGCGCGGCAAGGGAAAGCTGCGCTCGAGAGGGTTGTTTTCGAGCCGCCGCCCTTGGACACCGATTGCACAGCAGGAACGAAAAAGGCATAAATTAAAGCAGGCTTCGCTCCCGTTGCTGCTTCAATGTTTTCTAAGGTGGCTCGAGCGCGTTCGAGAGTGGCGACGGAAGTTTCCTCTAGACCGAAATAGTCCTCGAACGTTGAGGTGAAGCGTTCTTCGAGTTGCCTTGTGTCGAGTTCGATGACGAAGGATACCATTTCTTCGCTGGGCGCGATCGCCAAGGGTTCGATTTCCTCGTTGGAGTTGGGCAAGTGGAAGTCGCGAGTTGGGAATTTTACCTGATTAACGGGATTGACCGAATCGATATCGGGTTGTATGTTGAGTGGCGTTGGTCTATCCCATTGAGGGGGATTGGCGAGCGAGGGTTGTATGTTGAGTGGCGTTGGTCTATCTGATTGAGGGGGACGGGGGAGCGAGGTGAGAGTCTGGTTGGTCAGCTCGAAGAACGCTAACGGCAGTACGTCGCCTTTGACCGAAATTTGATAGCGACCGGCAATGGCATTGGCAGTAAAGTCTGTTATCGCGATTCCATTAGCATCTGTTGTTAAATTGGGGTTGCTGAATCTTCCCGAAGCCCCAGTTACCGGCGCGCTGAAGTAGAGAGTCGCGTTGGGGATGGGGTTGCCAAAGCGATCGCTGACTCGCACCCTTAAGGGATGGTTAAAAACGGTGTTGACTAAGGTGGTTTGATTATTTCCGCCCGCGATCGCGATCGCGTTGGGGACATCGGGCGCGTTGGTTAGGTTAAAGATTGCCGGTTCGAGACCCGCTACCGAGGCGATCGCTTGATAGGAACCAGCAATGATGTTAGCAGTTAACCCGTCGGCTGTAGCAATGCCGTCGCCATCAGTTATCGCCGTATTGCTCGGACTAAAGGTGCCGCTCGCGCCGCTGGTGGGAAGAGTGAAGGTAATGTTTGAACCTTCGAGCGGCTTTAGGGCAAAATTTTCGGTCAGTTGCACTTGCAAATTCGATGCAAAGGTCGTACCCACCGTTGTCTTTTGGGGGTCGGGGGAGAGCGATGTCAGCGAGAACCCTTGAGATTCAAATGCGCCAATATCAGCCGTTCCGTTAAAGGAGCGCATTGCACCGCGTTGGTCGGTCGTTGCGGTGGAATTCCCCGCATCTAATGCCGGACTGCCGGGAAGGAGGGCGTGGGTTGGGGTTGGGCCGCCATAGTCCCCCAGGGGAGCGAGTCCGGGGTCGGCATTGACAAGATCGCTGCCCGTACCCAGGGTTCCCGCGAATCCTGCCGCGCTCCCGACTAAGTTGTTGGCATTGCCGTTGAACGAAACTGTCCCCGTTCCACCTGCGCTTGCATCGGGTGCCTCGCCGCCGCGGTCGATATTTCCGCTCAGGATGGTGTTGCTGAGGGCGATGGTTGTGGTTCCAGAGGTCTCGCCCAAGATTCCGCCGCCGTTTCCCACGCTGTTTCCATTGGCATCTGCGATATTTTCAGTAATTGTACTGTTGACAATCGAGCCATTGCCTTGTGACGAAATCCCGCCACCGCTTGAGTTGGCACGATTGCCGGAAAGAGTGCTGTTCTCGATCGCGATCGCGCCCCCGCTCCAAATCCCACCGCCGTTCTCTGCTGTATTGCCGGAAATGGTGCTGCTCGTTGCCGTTATTGTACTGCCTCTCATGCCGCCGCCGTTCGAGTTAACGCGATTGCCGGAAATGGTGCTGTCCGCGATCGCGATCGCGCCCCCGCTCCATATTCCGCCGCCGGAACTGGCACTATTCCTCGCAATCTCGCTATTGTTAGCCATTACCGCGCCGGAGCTAAACAACCCGCCGCCCCTATTATTCGCTCTATTGCCCAAAATCGCGCTGTTTGTGACAGTTCCATCACCCTGACTATAAATTCCTCCGCCCCTTTGCCCCGTATTCTCTAAAATCGTGCTTTGGCGCACTATTACTGAACTGGCACTGAAAACCCCGCCACCATCAGAGCTTGCCGTATTCCCCGAAATTATACTATTATTAGTTATTTCTACTGAACCTTGACTAAAAATTCCGCCGCCGCGCTGGTTAGCCGCATTCCCCGAAATTATACTGTTGTCAATCCTGACTCCGCCCTCACTCCGAATTCCCCCACCGTTGAAGCCTGCCGTATTCCCCGAAATTATACTGTTATCGGCAATTTCGACTGAACCCCGGCTATAAATTCCACCACCACCGTCCAAGGTAGCAATATTTCCAGAAATTATACTATTGCTGACAACCACCTCGTCCCGACTATAAATCCCGCCGCCGTAGCTCCAGGAACCATTGGTAATGTTATCGGAAATCTTACTATCGGTTACCGCTACTGTACCGGAGCTAAAAATTCCACCCCCTCTATCATTGGCAATATTGCCAGAAATCGTGCTATTGCTGACCGTTACTGTCGCCGTCCCGGTATTATTAATTCCACCTCCCTTGCCAACGACATTACCATTGCGAATCGTCAAGCTATCAAATGTCGTTTCGCCATTTCCCGTAATATTAAAAACGCGGAAAGTATTATTGCCATCCACCACCACATTGGAAGCTTCAAATGCGCCCGATATCGTTAAATCGCCATTGTTTGTATCGATATCGAGTTGTCCGGCAGTTAAAATAATCGCTCCCTGCGTCCCGTCGAAGGTTTCCGGGTCAAAGCGAATCTCGTCGTTTCCGAAGGCTCCAGCTCCAATTACATCTCCCGTATTAGCATCATTATTAGCTGCTAAAATGGCTTCGCGCATTGTAACCAAGCCATCGAGTGTCGTATTATCTTCAGCACTTGTGACCGTCAACAGGGCTAAAGTTTCGTTATAATTTGCCAACACTCCCGCTTCAAAGGGCGTTGTTGCCTCAATTGTGCCAATGGAACGCTCTAAAATCCAATCGCCTCCCCATGCCGCACTTCCCGTTACATTGGTCGAACCGGCAACATCGGCTCCTGATAAACTGGCAATGCTATTTAACAAGCTATCTCCAGTTACCCCCAATGCCGTTAAACAGGCATAAATTAAGATATCGGCACCGGCATTTAATCCTTGACTCCACGATTGAATTTGACGGCTATACTGTCCAACGTTATCGCTACTAATAAAGGCATTCCCCAACCAAAAGTTGCCTTGGTTTCCTTCGGAGAAGATATGCAACTCGTCTACTCCGGTAACTTGGTTGAGGGTTGTGGTTATCTTCTCGATGCCATTCTCCCTCGCTAACACAACGATGCTCGTCGTTCCCGGTTTGCCGCCGTAAAGGAAGGTTTCGTAGTCAGGGATGGTGGCATCAATGAAGGTGAAAGCTTTGGGAGTGTTGGGAGTTTGAGGAAATAGAGTGACGGTGGGGGCGCTTTCTGTGCCGTCTCCGGTGAGGACGAGCGAACTTGAGGAGGGAATGAGGGTGACGCGGTTAGCGGCGAAGAGGTTGACATTTTCGCCGGAGAGGGTTCCGCCAACGGTGGTGCTGCGGGGGGCAATTTCAACGCCGGATGCGGTTTCGGTGACGGTATTGTTGGCATTGACGGTGAGTCCGGTGTCAGTGGTAGTTTGGGTTAACAGTTGAGGAAGGTCGATACTATTAAAGGGAATGATTTGCCCTTGTAAGTCTCTGGGGGGTTCGATTTCGAGACTGAGGAGACTTCCCGGTTGGGAGATTTTAACTAAGCGACTGCCGGGAATGGAGGCGAGGGTTATTTGTCCGTCAGGCGCAGTTAGGGTGCCGGTATTGACGACGGTTCCTCCGAGTAGGGTTAGATTTTGTCCTCGCGCAACTGTCAAGTCTCCCGCGTTGATAATTGCATTGGGTTGAGTTAGGTCGAAGGCAAAGGTGTTGGGATTTCCGTTGAGATTGCTGTAGTTGTTGTTACCAAAAGCATTAAACCAGTTTTGACCCCATCCGATTCCGGTGGCGGTGGTAGCGAAAAAGTCGGCGGGGACGTTTAAGGTTGCGCTTTGACCGAAAATTATGCCGGCGGGGTTCATTAAATATAAGTTAGAGTTGCCGCCTGTGACTTGAATTAAGCCGTTAATAAGGGAAGGTTTGCCGCCTGTGACTCGTCCTAAGATATTTTGGATTTGCGGCGCGGCGAGGAAGTTGGCGATTTGGGTTGGCGATAGCCCGAATTGTGTGAAGCTGTGGAAGAGGTTGCTGCCGTCGCCGGAGAGGGTGCCGCCATTGATGTCGATTGTGTTGCCGTTGGGAATAACGAGGGTTCCCGTACTGTCAGCCGAAGGTACAATCGGCCGAGCCCGGGCCCGTGGCGGGTTAAGGGTTAAGTGGAATCCTGAAATAACGAGCCCTGATAAAAAAAAGCGTAACCATCTGTCGCTTTCAACAAACCGAAGAGGTTGCATGAGTCGTGCAAATCGCGTAGTAGATGCACTTTTTTTAACGCATACGCTCGAGAAACGCCAGATTGACTGTTACAAAAGATTACACGAACCGCAGAAATGTACGTTAAGTAGATTTGCTCTGGGTATAGGGTATGGGATTGGCTAATGGGTCTTTAAATTGAGTATTTCAAGAGTTCAAGAGGACTGTTGGGAGAATTAACAATTTTACTTTCTTTTTCTAGGATTTTGTCATAGCTCCTTCAGAAGAACCACTTTTAATGATTCCTCGCTCCTCTCTCAAATTCTGAATTCTGAATTCTGACTCCTGAATTATTTACGTCTCGGAGAGTTTCATATCTCAAACGGAAATGCTATATAGCATTTCTGAACGGGATGTAAACCGTTTCAACGTAGGGACGTTCAATTGAACGTCCCTACTCGCGGTGGATTTGAATTCTGGGCTATTTATCGTTTACGTTTCATTTGAAAACGCTATATCGGCAAAAGTGTTGTTCGAGAACAAGTGCTAATATTTCCTATAAAAATGCTGCGAGATATCTATAGATATATGCGGAACTTAAGGACAAATTAAACTATTCGGCTTGAAGAATTGCGATGTTAAATTCTCCGAAAGATAGTTTCGCTGTAGTGAGTTCCGCTTTTTCAATGCACGTCAGCTTACCACGGACTGCCAATCATCGTAAATCCACTCCAGTAGAATGGATGACTGAGCTGAGGTTCTCTCACCCCCATCAATTCAGGCGGTAAAGAAAAACGACCTCCTGGAGTCACTAACTCCCCATTTTCAATCTTCACCTCGCCGCGAAGCATGGCTAATTGCGCCTGTCGCAACCCTTCTGCCTTACTTGGCGCATCTCGCAACTGCTCGTAAAACGTTGTCATTAACCCCAATGTCCCTTCATCGCTGACATACCACAAACTTCCCATCGCAGTTTTGACCCCAGCCGCAACAGCCAATCCTGCAAACCCCAACTCGGCTTTTTCGTCGCCTAAAGCGGTGCGACAGGCGCTCAAAACGAGCAATTCGAGGGGCGGTTTGTCCCAGTTCATATTGCGCAGTTGGTCGAGCGTGAGCTTGGTATCGCCCAGTTGAATGAAGGATTGTTCGGGACTGCCGGAGCGAAATTCGGCGTGGGTGGCGAGGTGGATGATGCCGTAGGGATTTTGCGATCGCGCTGCTTTGAGATTCGCGAGGGTAAAGTCGCTATTGACGTAACCTCGACCGTTCCACAACTTCTCGGTAATCAGTTCCACCTCTACTGGTGCGGCTGGAAGCGCGGTTTGCTCGACAAACTCTCGGGTTCCCATTGCTAAAACAGAGAGGTCGCGAACGTCGGTGTACCGGGTGTCGCTGAGCGAGAGACTCGGCATGAGGCCGACACTATACCGTTCGATAATAAAGCTGTTGCTGTCGTGCATTGCGGCTAAAGGAACCGATCGCAGTCCCGCGTCGAGGACGAAAACGAGGTTCCGAATATCGTGTTTCTTTAAATCCTCTTCCAGAGGAGCCACCAGCCACTGATACATCTGTTTTGCTGGGGCGAGGTAAGCCGTGGGGCGACCCGGATTGGTCGTCAGGCTTTGCAAGTTTCGCGCTTCTTGCAAGACTTGTTCGCGCGTTGCTTCGACTTTGTAGCGAATCGGTTCTCCTGTGCCTGTCACGAGGATTAACTCGAGGCGATCGCGATCGCTGTGGGCCAACGATACTCTCTCCGATGGCCCTTGAGATGAATCCGCACTCGCTGCGATCGCTTGCGCATCAGCAACGAAGAATGCGTAAATTAAGGCAGGCTTCTCTCCCGTCTCTGCTTCAATGGCTCGCAAGGTTTCTCTGCCTTGCGCTGTATTGGCAAGCGGCACCTCGTCTAAACCCAGGTAGTTGGCAAAAGTCGCCGTAAAGCGCTCCTCAATTTCGGCCACGCCGCGATCGGCACTCAAATTAGAAACCTCTTCGAGTGGGGGAGGGGTATCAGTGGTAGACTGTCGTACTAAGTCGCCAGCATCAAAGTCAGGTCGGCGCTGTACGTCGCCTGGAATATCTTGGGGCGGAACGTCGGCAGGGTTGGGGGGATTTGGAAGTCGAGGAGTTGAAGGTCCCGATGGATTTGGGGGATTGGGAGTGGGTGGGGTTGGCGGTAGTGTTGGAGTTGGTGAAGTCGGCGGTAGTGTTGGAGTTGGTGAAGTTGGCGGAGTTGGCGGTGGCAAAACAGTAGGCGCGTTCGTCAAGTCGAAAGTTGCCGAAGTCAGACCCGTTGCCGCAGCAGTGACTTGATAGGAGCCCGCGATCGCATTCGCTGTCAAACTTGTGGAGACTGACCCACTCGCGTCGGTTGTTGGGTTAGCATTGCTCAAACTGCCTGACGCTCCCGTTCCCGGCGCGCCGAAGTTGACCGCAAAGTTGGGAATAGGATTGTCGAATTGGTCGGTGACTCGCACGCTCAAAGGATTGGCAAAGGCAGTGTTAACAACGGTACTTTGATTATTTCCGCTCGTAATGACGAGAACGCTAGGAGCGTCGGGCCTATTCGTCAGGTCAAAAATTGCGGGACTAACTCCCGTTGCTGAAGCGGTGACTTGGTAACTCCCAGCAGTTGTGTTTGCTGTCAATACATTCGCTGTAGCAATACCGTTATTATTCGTCGTTGCCGTGTTGCTCGTGCTAAAACTGCCGCTCGCCCCACTTGCAGGAGGAGTGAAAGTAATGTTTAAACCCGCAAAGGGAATTGATTTTTGAGCAAAATTTTCCGTCAGTTGAACTTGTAAATTAGAAGAAAAAGCCGTGTTGACTGTTGTGCTTGCATTATTCCCCGCAACGGGAGTCAACGAGAACCCCTGCGACTCAAACGCACCAATATCGACAGCGCTTCCACTAGGACGAGATGCGCCCCGTTGGTCGGTCGCAACGGCAGAATTTCCTCCATCTATTGCGGGACTGCCAGGAAGGAGAGCATGAGTTTGAGTCGGACCGCCGTAGTCGCCCAAGGGAGCAAGTCCGGGATTTGGATTGACAATATCGCTGCCTGTGCCGAGGCTTCCAGTAAATCCAATCAGGCTGCCGACAAGGTTATTCCCGCTACTGTTGATACTGTCTCCTGCAACGTCGGGGCCTTGAGTACCGCTACCTGAATTCCCCGCGATGATACTATTGCTAAAATTAGCACCCCCCGCACTAAAAGCACCGCCGCCTTTAGGGTTACTGCCACCATTTTGGGTAATGGTGGCATGGGTTGCCGTCAGCAAACCGCCGCTGTAAATTCCGCCGCCGTCGTTGTTGGCTTCGTTAGCCGAAATCGTACTATTGGTAATGTTGACCGTACCACTGCCGAAAACTCCGCCGCCGTCGTTGTTGGCTTCGTTAGCCGAAATCGTACTATTGGTAATATTGACCGCATCGCTGCCGAAAACCCCGCCGCCTCTTCTAGCATCATTACCAGAAATGGTACTACTTTCCAGTGTTAACGCGCCATTACTCAAAATTGCGCCGCCATCTTGATTGCTGCTGTTGCCGGAAAGGGTGCTGTTGGTGACTGTTAATGAGCCTCCTCCTATATTTCTAATACCAGCGCCGTCTTGACCCATGACTTTCCCATTGCGGATGGCGAGTCTGTCAAACGTCGTACTGCCATCGCCAGTAATATTAAACACGCGGGAAGCATTATTCCCGTCCACCACTACTTTGGACGAACCAGGAGCTCCCGATATCACAAGATTATTACTTAATAAACTAAGGGGAGTCGTATCAATCTCCAGTTGCCCGGAACTTAAAACAATTGCTCCCTGAGACCCGTTGAGTATGCTGTTGCTGAAACGAATTTCATCGTCTCCCGGTGTTGTATTTGCCAGAAGAATAGCGTTGCGCAACGAACCGACTGTTAATAAGTTATCAGTCGTGTTGGTAACTGTAAATGTCATTAAACTGTCACCATAATTCGCTAACACCCCAGCTTCAAACGGTGCTGTTGCTTCGATGCTTCCTATCGAACGCTCTAACACCCAATCTCCTCCCAATGCCGCACTTCCTGTCACATTGGTCGAACCGGCAACATCTGCCCCCGATAAACTCGCGATGCTATTTAATAAGCTATCTCCGGTGACTCCCAACGCGGTTAAGCAGGCGTATATTAAAATATCGGCACCCGGATTTAACCCTTGTCCCCACGATTGAATCTGATTGCTATATTGCCCGATGTTGTCGCTGCTGACGAAGGTATTCCCTAACCAAAAGTTGCCCTTGTTCCCTTCTGAAAGGATATGCAACTCGTCTATTCCCGATACTTGGTTGAGGGTTGTCGTTATCTTTTCAATGCCGTTTTCTCTCGGTAAAACAACAATACTCGTTGTTCCCGCTTTCCCGCCATAGAGGAAGGTTTCGTAGTCGGGGACGGTGGCATCAATGAAGGTTAAGGCTTTGGGGTCGTTCGGTCCTCGGGCAAATAACGTAACGATAGGGGCGCTTTCTGTGCCGTTTCCGGTGAGGACTCTCGGACTTGGGGAAGGGATGGGAACGACGCGGTTGGCGGCGAGGAGGTTGACGGTTTGGGCGCTAATTTCTCCCCCGATGGTGGTGCTTCGGGGGATGATTTCTACGCCTGATGCGGTTTCTGCGACGCTGTTGTTGGCATTGACGGTGAGTCTGGTGTCAGTGTTGGCTCTTGTTAACAGTTGGGGAAGGTCGATACTGTTGAAGGGGATGATTTGTCCTTGTAAGTCTCTGGGGGGTTCGATTTCGAGGCTTAAAAGGCTTCCCGGTTGGGAGATTTTGACTAAGCGACTGCCGGGGACTGAGGCGAGGGTTATTTGTCCGTTGGGTGCAGTTAGGGTGCCGGTGTTGATGACGCTTCCTCCCATGAGGGTTAAGTTTTGTCCTTGTGCAACTGTCAAGTTTCCGGCGTTGATAATTGCGTTGGGTTGGGTTAAGTCAAAGGCGAAGCTGTTGGGATTTCCGTTGAGAGTGCTGTAGTCGTTGTTCCCGAAGGCGTTGAACCAGTTTTCTCCCAGTTGGATGCCGGTGGCGGTGGTGGCGAAGAAGTCTCCGGGGATGTTTAAGGTTGCGTCTTGGCCGAAGATGAGGCCGGCGGGGTTCATTAAGTAGAGGTTGGAGTTGCTGCCGGTGATTTGAATTAGACCGTTGATAACCGAAGGGTCGCCGCCTGCAATTCGTCCGAGGATGTTTTGGATTTGGGGAGGGGTGAGGAAGTTGGCGATTTGGGCGTTGCCAACTCCGAATTGGGCGAAGCTGTGGAAGAGGTTTGCGCCATTTCCTGAAAGGGTGCCGCCGGTGATGTCGAGTTGGTTGCCGTTGGGGGTGACAACGGTTCCCGTGCCGTCGGGGGCGGGGGCGATGTTTTGACTCCAGGCTTTGGGGGGACTTAGGGTTAAGACGAACCCTGAAGCGATGAGGCAGGAGAGAAGACTACACCTGAAGATTGCGTTGTTGTCGGGTTGAGGAGGTAGCATGGACGAACGGGGTGTTCGGGGACTTTACTTACATATTACTCTTTTAGCGTATAAAAAATGGAAAAATTGGGCTGACGCGATCGCGACCTCTCTTCCAAGCTCCTGATGATAACTGTTCGTGCAACGTTAAGAAAAGTATAGTTTATGAGAGAAGCTGGATCGCATTGCTATAGTTAAAGCATCAATATTAAAAAGCGTTAGCAAAAAAAGTGAGAAATGGCTATGAAAACAGTAAGAAGTCGCGGTTTCGACCCCACTTTAGGAATGGCAATTATTCTTGTCCTCATGAGTTTAGGAGTGGTTGCAATGATGGCGATGCAGACTCACCTTGGATAAATTTTGTTTAATCGATTCCAACTAAATTTAACGATTCGCCTCGAGCGACTTAGACTCGAGGCGAATCTTTTAAAATAAGGCTAAATTGGGCTCAATTAAACCATGCGCGACACTCGTCCTCTCCCCCTTACTCGTCTTTCCCAAGGACAGCTCAATCTCCTCGAAACCTGTCCGCGAAAATTTCAGCATATTTACTTGGAACAGTTGAATTCGCCCATCGACCCAGAAATCCAGGAACGGATGGTTTGGGGGAATCAATTTCACCAATTAATGCAGCAGCGGGAATTGGGGTTGCCTGTTAAATCTCTCTTAGCCGAAGACGACCCGTTGTATCGTTCTGTTAATGCTCTCGTCGAAGCGGCTCCAGAAGTTCTACTGAACCCCGATCGAGGCGATCGCGCGGCAGAATCTTATCGCACCCTCAGTTTTCAAGGATATTTACTCACTGTTGTCTACGATCTCTTAATTGTCAACCGTAATAACGCACAAATATTTGACTGGAAAACCTATCCTCAGCCCCAAAATGCAACTAAAATTGCGACTAACTGGCAGACGCGCCTTTACCTTTTCGTACTAGCTGAGACCTCCGACTACCCGCCTGAAAACCTTTCAATGACCTATTGGTTTGTACGACTGCCCAAGCGTCCCCAACGTTTAACCCTTCCCTACAATCGCCGCCAGCACGAACGTACGCGAGAAGATTTGACAGTTCTGTTGAGCCAACTCGATAGAGATAAGAAGCGCTATTTTGAGGAGGGGATTGAATTTCCCCAAGTGTCGCCCCAGAAAGGGGAGTGCGATCGCTGTCATTTTAACCGTCGCTGTCATCGCTTCCAACCGGACAATTCTGCGATCGCGCGCGACTGGCGCAATGCGATGTCGCCCGATACGCGCTTCGCGATGTCGTCCCTCGATCGCTTCGCGATCGCAGAAATCGAAGAAATTTCGCTCTAAGAAATGGCTAAAAGAAGTGCGATCGCGCTCTTCTTTATCCTAGATTTTCTGCGATTTCAATCCTCTTGTTTTAAGGAGAGGTAATTATTCATTATTCATTATTCATTATTCATTATGAACCCGCCCCTAGCGAAATCGCCTCGAGATACCGATGCAAAACCAATCGATAGCCCGACAGAATGATGGGTTGTCCCAGAATAACAGAAGAGGAAGATTCGGGGAATTCGGCGCGCGATGTCGTTTCGCGATCGCTTCGCGATCGCGCGGCACCCACCAAAGCCAAATCGAAACGACACGGAAGCACTGCCAACTCGGGAAACTCAGCCAAAAACATCTCCGCCGCCTGCCACAATTTCGCCTGCTTCCGGGGCGTAATCGCCAATAACCCCCCCTCATCCCAACTGTCCCGACTGCGCGTTTTCACCTCCACAAACGCCAACATCGCCTCGCCATTGCAGCGCGCCACCAAATCGATCTCTCCCCAACGACAGCGCCAGCGACGATGCAAAATCGTCCATCCCTGCCCTTCTAGCCAAAATTCAACCACCTTTTCGCCCAACTTGCCGATTTTGAGCGTTTCATCCCTACCCGAAGAATTCAACAAGCCCACTTCCTGCTAAGATCTTGCTTAATTGAATGTTGTTTTAACATACGGTCGGACTCAAATCAAAGGAGTATGAATCAGCAGCGCCCTCGTCCATTTCTCAACCTTCTCTCCAGTTGTGTCGTAGCAGTTCTCATCGGACTGTGCGCCTGGTGTGCGATCGCATCCCCAGTCCTCGCCACTGACTACAACAACGCCGCCCTCATCGGAGAAGACTTCTCCAACCGGGACTTAACCGACTCCAGCTTCGCCCACGCCAACCTGCGCGGCAGCGACTTCAGCCACTCCAACCTCGAAGCAGTGAGCTTTTTCTCCTCCAACCTTGCCAGTGCCAACTTCGAGGGAGCAAACCTCCGCAACGCCACCCTGGGCTCGACTCGACTGACGCGCGCCAACTTCACCAACGCCGTCCTCGAAGGAGCCTTTGCCATGAATGCCATGTTTAAAGGTGCTACTATTGACGGTGCGGACTTTACCGACGTACTCATGCGCCAAGACGAACAAGAAAAACTGTGTCAAGTCGCGCGCGGCACCAATCCGACTACAGGACGCGAGACTCGGGAAACCTTATTTTGTCCGTAGTCTAGTTTTGGATTGACGTTTTTACCAGTTTGTGGTATATAAAAACCGGATTAGGTATGAGCGGAAAGCCGATCGCTGAGTGCAACGTTAAAAATTCTCCATAATCGCGCGATTGCGACCTTGCTTCTTCGCCTCGTACAGCGTCAGATCGGCAACCCCAATCACCGCCTCCGGCGAAAACTCCTGACTGGGAACAGTCGTCACCACGCCCAAACTCAGCGTCACATAATCGCTGGCCGAAGACTTGGCGTGATAAATTTCCATCGCCTCAATCGCCAAACGAATCGCCTCGGCAATTTGAATCGCCAGTTTCGCGGGGGTATCGGGCAGAACGATCGCAAATTCCTCCCCACCATAACGAGCAACAAGATCTGCCCGCCGTTTGAGCGTCGTGCGAATGGTTTGAGCCACGCGCTGCAAACACGCATCCCCTGCCTGATGGCCGTAGGTATCGTTATAAAGTTTAAAATGGTCTACATCGCACAAAATCAGAGACAGCGGTAACTTCGCCTGCATCAAGCGCTTCCACTCCTGGGCAAAATACTCGTCGAAATGGCGGCGGTTGCTCACCTGAGTCAAACCATCGAGATTAGCAAGGCGCTTGAGTTCTTGATTGGCTTTTTGCAAGGCCGCCTCAGCCAAGACTCGTTCGGTAATATCGTTAGAGAGAGACAACAGACATTTCTCGCCATTGAGGTGAATAATCTCCGACGATAACAAAGCCGTCCTCACCGCCCCCGATTTTGTCCGAAACTCAAATTCATAATTGCGAACTTCGCCGTACATCGTCAGTTGCTTAAACAAGCGCGTTCGCGCCTCCTGACTGGCCCAAAGATTGAGATCGACCGCCGTTCGTCCCAAAATTTCATCAAGGGTATAACCGATGCTCTGACAAAATGCCTCATTCGCTTCGAGATGGCTGCCATCGCTCAAGCGCGTAATCGTCATGGGATTCGGACTAGAACGAAAGGCCTTCGAGAACTTTTCCTCCGACAATCTCAGCGCTTCTTCGACTCGCTGGCGCTCTCGAATTTCTTCCACCAACAGCATATTTTGGGCGGTCAGCAGTTTGAGGGCATTGCGAATGCTGAGTTGATTTTGAATGCGGACTAAAACTTCTTCGATCTGTAAAGGTTTAGCGATATAGTCTACGCCACCGACACTAAATGCCCGAACCTTATCCCACACCTGATTGAGGGCGCTCATAAAAATGACCGGAATTTCTCGAGTGCGAGGATTGGCTTTCAGTTGAGTACAGATATCGTAGCCGTTGAGGTCAGGCATCTCTACGTCTAGTAAAATCAGAGCGGGGAGATGAATTTGTGCTTCGGTCAGCGCGAATTCGCCTACGCAAGCTTGCTTGACTTTATACTCCCGTTCGGTCAGCATTTTACGGATTGCTTGAATATCGTCGAGGTGAGAATCGACGATAAGGATGGTTTCTTTCGATGGGTTGGAGAGAGAATTATTCATAGGGGATATATTAAGAGACCGCACAAAGCAGTTATCGAGCCTTTTGTGAGTGAGAGTGCAACCCTCGTTAATCAATGAGGATATTGGCTCTCTAGCACGCTAGCATTAGCCGATATCCTTTACTAAATCGTCTTCACTCATAGGGCATTGGAAGATTGCGATTGCTCAATACTGATTATCTTTCATCGCTCCCGTTAACTGTCGCCGATCGCGTGCGGTCTGGGATTGAGGATTTTCCCAAATCTGTCAAACTTGTGCGAGCCCGACCGACAGAGTCGGGCTCGCGTTCAGGGTGCTTCTCCTCCCACAACGACATTGCCGATGCGCAAACTCGGACCGCCGCAGCCTACGGGGAGACCGCTTTGTCCGGCTTTTCCGCACCCTCCTGATTCGTCCCAATAAAAGTCGTCGCCGATCGCTTCAATATTGGCTAAGGTTTTGAAGGCATTGCCGGAAAGGGTGACATCGCGAACGGGTTCGGCGAGTTGGCCGTCGCGAATCATCCAGGCTTCTCCGGCGCTGAAGGAGAACATTTCGCCGTTGGTCATGCCGCCTAGCCAGTTACGGGCGTATATACCTTTGTCGATGCCGCTAAAGAGGTCGGCGACGGGGGTTTTGCCGCGCGCGATCCAAGTGTTGGTCATGCGCACGATGGGGGGATAGTGGTAGTTGAGACAGCGGGCATTGCCGGTGGGGGTTTCGCCGAGTTTGCCTGCGGTTTCTCGCGAGTGCAAGCGTCCGACGAGGAGGCCGTCGCTGATGAGTTGGGTGGTGGTGGCGGGGGTGCCTTCGTCGTCGTAGAAGTAGCTGCCGCGATGTCCTTGGGGGGCTGCCCCGTCGTAAATTTGCAGGTCTTTGACTCCGAAGCGCTTGCCGAGACTCATGACTTCGAGGAGGTCGGGGTTTTCGTAGGCCATGTCGGCTTCGGAGAGGTGGCCGAAGGCTTCGTGGACGAAGAGTCCGGTGAGGAGGGGGTCGATGACGACGGTGTAGGTGTCCCCTTGGACGGGGGGCAGGCTGAGGGCGTTGAGGGCGCGATCGCGCGCGTGTTGGACTGAGGAGTCGAGTTGGGCGAGATCTTCGTAGGCTTTGCGGGAACCGGTGGTTTCTCTGCCGGTTTGGACGATTTCGCCGCTGCGCGCGGTGGCGGAAAATCGCATTTCCATGTCAACCCAGGATTGTTCGATGAGGCTGCCGTCGGAGGTGGCCAGTAGGATGCGCTGGTTGCTGTCGCCGTAGCGCACCGAGGTGCTGGCGATGCGATCGCCGCCGTCGCGCAGGATTTCGTTGTAGCGATCGCACAGGGCTTTTTTGTCGAGGGCGGAAACTTCGCGCGGGTCGGTTCCCTTTAAGGGGAGGTGGCAGTCGGCTTGGACGGGGGCGACGGGGGCGAGGAGGGTTTCTTCAACTCCGACCTGGCGTGCGGCTGCGATCGCGTCTTCTATGCGATCGCTCAAGGCTGACAGGCGATCGAAGGTGGCAAACCCCCAACCGCCTTTGTAGCACGCTCTGACTTGTCCGCCCCGTGCTAGGGTCTCGCTCAGCATTTCTACTGTGTTTCCTCGCAATAAAATAGAGGTTCCTTGGGATTCTTCGAGACGAATACTCAGAAAATCGACGCGACTTTGATATCGCGCGATCGCGTCGGTTAGTACGTTTTTATGATCGGCCAGTCGATGCGGCATTTTTAACACAGCAGTCTATGATTTACTGTATTTTATTGTGCAATAGTTATGGAGGGATTGCTACTTTACCTCGCGGGTGACGAGTCTCGGTTTTTCAATTTCTTGACGAATTGCTAGAATTACTTAATTTGTTCCGAGATTTCTGCGTATCATCCGGATATTTTGTGAATTAACCTCTGCACGGTTGCTTTGTAGCGATTTACTGTTGGGGACGCGATACCCAAGCCGATGCGACAGGTTTTTCTTGAAACTCGCATTCTTTGCCACTTCTGGTGAGTCTGAGTCCCTTGGGAAGAAGGGCCTTAATAGGACTTACGCAAAGCCTCTATCTGTAGGGTGTGTTAGCGCAGCGTAACGCACCGTTGTTGCTATATGTGGTGTGGCTGCGTAAGTCTTGCTTAAGTTTGATGAAGTCGGGGGGTGATATAATATTCGCCCCTCTCGCCCATTAAAAAACATTTCCGGTTTCTCCCCATCCCCCCATCCCCCCATCCCCCCATCAGCCTTAACGAGCGGTCATTCAATCG
>JAXHVQ010000087.1:0-25024 GCA_034189065.1 Cyanobacteriota bacterium | reverse complement strand
CTGGACCGCAAGAAGGACGCTGTCACCGACGCGGCGGGCGTCCAGGAGCGCTTCGGCGTGGCGCCGGCCTCCATCCCCGACTACCTGGCCCTGGTGGGCGACTCCGCCGACGGCATTCCCCCAGAACAGGCAAAAATACTTATTGTCTCCAAGTTGATGTATTCCGGTAAACTACAAATACCCAGTTAACCCACCAGCGCCAGCCGCAAATCTAGCAATGAAACCAGAACAATCGGTCAATTCCCCGGAAATTTTGTTAAGTTTAGCGACTATCCCCGTCTTGTTTGGTATGGTAGCAATGCGTTCCCTTGGCATTAGACTTCAAGATATCAGTCAAGCGAGCGAGGAAATCTTTCGGGGCGATCGCCTGCCCCTCCTTCACTTTCACGAGTCCGAAAGCGAAAGTTAAATATCGGCGCGATCTGTCAATCGGCTGCCGCTAGTTCGATCCGGGTTAAATCTCAACCCCGAATATTCAACTGTCAAAATTATCTATTGCGAGAACAGGCACTATGAGTTCGCTTCTCCGACCATCCGAGCAGGAATTAACGATCCCGTCGAGTTCAACCCTGCTGTTGCAGCATCGTCTGAAATTAGTCGAGGATTTGTGGGAGGCTGTATTGCGCTCCGAATGCGGCGAAGAGTTAGTCTCTCTTTTAGCTCAGTTGCGCTCAATGTACTCGCCAGAAGGACAAACCACGCACCTACAAGAAGATTCCGTAGCGCGCGAACTTGTCGAAAAACTCGACCTCAACGCCGCCATTCGCGCTTCTCGAGCGTTTGCACTCTACTTCCAACTGATCGATATCGTTGAAAAACACTACGAACAACGAGAACAACTGGCTCGAGGCGCGACGGCAAGAGAGCAACTGTCCGATGGCGAGAACCACTCCCCCGACAACAGTCCCGCCCAAGGGGGAAGCTACTTCAGCGACGAAGAAACCCTCAGTCCCCCAGGAGTCAACCAACTGGAAAAAAGTTGGCAGGGAAGTTCCACCGCCAAACCCAAAGCGGGAACCTTCCAATGGCTTTTTCCTCACTTGTGGCAGCAAAATATGCCGCCCAAAAAAATCCAAGAACTCCTCGATCATCTCGAAGTTCGCCTCGTTTTTACCGCCCATCCCACCGAAATTGTTCGCCACACCATTCGCAAAAAACAGCGTCGCATCTCGAATATTTTGCGCCAGTTCGATCGCGCGGAAGAAGCGTCGATGGGACGACCGGTTTCGCCGTCGTGGGAAGTCGAAGCGGCAACGCAACAACTGACTGAGGAAATTCGCTTGTGGTGGCGCACTGACGAACTGCATCAGTTTAAACCGTCGGTGTTGGACGAGGTGGAATATGCCCTGCATTACTTCCAAGAAGTGTTGTTCGAGGCGGTTCCCAAACTGTCAACTCGCCTTCAACAAGCCTTAAGCGCTTCGTTTCCCCGGTTGCGTCCTCCCCACCACAACTTCTGTCGCTTTGGGTCTTGGGTAGGAAGCGATCGCGATGGCAACCCGTCGGTTACGCCGCCAGTCACCTGGGAAACGGCTTGCTATCAACGGGGTTTGGTTTTGGATAAGTATGTGACATCGGTGCAAGGACTCACCGAACTGTTGAGTCTATCCTTGCACTGGAGTAATGTCCTTCCCGAACTTCTCGACTCCCTCGAACAGGATCGCATTCATTTCCCCGAAGTTTACGAAACTCTTGCCATTCGCTATCGCCAAGAACCCTATCGCCTCAAACTCGCCTACATTCAAAAACGGTTGGAAAATACGCGCGATCGCAACCGTCATTTAATGAACCCCGAAGAACGGCAGCAACTCCAACGGCGGGAAATAGACCCCAAAACCTACTACCGTTCGGGCGAGGAGTTTTTAGCCGAATTGCGCCTGATTCAGTGGAACTTAGCCGCAACCGGACTTTCGTGTGCGGATGTAGACGAGTTAATCGGTCAAGCGGAAGTTTACGGGTTTATCCTCACCGAATTGGACATTCGTCAAGAATCTTCTCGCCATTGCGACGCGATCGCGGAAATCGCCTCTTATTTGCAAATCTTACCCAAACCTTACCCCGAACTGAGCGAAGCCGAACGCATCAAGTGGCTGACGAAGGAGTTACAAACTCGCCGTCCCCTGGTTCCGGCTGAAACCACTTTTTCTGATAAAACCCGGGAAACCATCGAGACGTTTCGGATGTTGCGCCAACTCCAACAGGAGTTTGGAGTCAATATTTGCCGCACCTACATTATTAGCATGAGCAATGATGCTAGCGATATCCTCGAGGTGCTGTTGCTGGCCCAAGAAGCGGGGTTATTCGACCCGGTAACGGGGGTGGGTTCGGTTCTCGTGGTGCCGCTATTTGAGACGGTAGAAGACCTCAAACGCGCGCCTCAAATCATGCGATCGCTCTTTGAGTTGCCATTGTACCGCGCTTGCTTGGCGGGAGGATACGAAGCCTTGAAAACGGTGGAAACCGAAACTGAAACGTCTCATCCCCACTCTAAGTTAAATAAATTTCAACCCCTCCAAGAAGTGATGTTGGGCTACTCCGACAGTAACAAAGACTCGGGGTTCCTCAGCAGCAATTGGGAGATTCATAAAGCTCAAAAAGCCTTGCAAAAAGTCGCTCGGGAGTACGACATTGCGCTGCGTATCTTCCACGGACGCGGCGGTTCGGTGGGACGCGGCGGTGGGCCTGCTTACGAGGCGATTTTAGCCCAACCCAGCCAAACTATCGACGGACGCATTAAGATTACCGAACAGGGGGAGGTATTGGCCTCCAAGTATTCCCTGCCGGAGTTAGCTTTGTATCACTTGGAAACCGCCGCCACAGCGGTGATTCAAGCCAGTTTGCTGGGCAGCGGGTTTGACGATATCGAACCGTGGAAGGAGATTATGGAGGAGTTGGCGGCGCGATCGCGCGCTGTTTATCGGGGGTTAATTTACGAACAACCCGACTTCCTCGACTTCTTCCTTTCAGTGACTCCCATCCCAGAAATCAGTCAACTACAAATTAGTTCTCGTCCGGCGCGTCGGAAAAAGGGAGCCCAAGATTTGAGCGGTTTGCGGGCGATTCCTTGGGTGTTTAGTTGGACCCAAAGCCGTTTCTTATTACCGGCGTGGTACGGCGTAGGGACGGCGCTTAAGGAGTTTCTCGATAAGGAACCCGAAAAGCATCTCAAATTGTTCCGCTATTTTTACTTTAAATGGCCTTTCTTTAAGATGGTTATTTCAAAAGTAGAAATGACCTTATCGAAGGTGGATTTGCAAATGGCCCACCACTACGTTCGAGAGTTGTCGAAGCCGGAAGATTTGGAACGGTTCGAGCGGGTATTTGAGGAAATTTCCAGGGAATATTATCTCACGCGGGAGTTGATTTTGACCATTTGCGGTCACGAACGCCTCCTCGATGGGGATCCGGAATTGCAGCGATCGGTTCAGTTACGAAATGGAACCATTGTTCCCCTTGGATTTATTCAAGTTTCCCTGTTGAAACGCCTGCGTCAGTATAGCAGTCAAACCACCGCCGGATTGATTCACTTCCGCTACTCTAAGGAGGAGTTGTTGCGCGGTGCGTTGCTGACGATTAATGGCATTGCGGCGGGTATGCGGAATACCGGTTGAGTCTGGGTGTAGTTTAGGGACGCGGCGTTATTTATAGTTTAGGTTAGCACCTATAAAACTAACGCCGCGTCCCCATTTCATTTTAATAAGGGTATGCGTCTCAATTCGTCGAAAGATGAGTAAAAGGTTGTTGGCGAACTCTTTTTTTTAGTTTATGAGTTAAAGTTGAGTAAATAATCGTTCTTTATAGTGCTATGATATTCGGTTTCGGCAACAAAAAAGATAAGTCCGATGAGCCAACGCAATCTCAGACAATTCGAGGCTCGGTGTCAGGTCAAATTGGTCAAGCTAGAGGAAATTTGACGCAAGCGCAGCAGGCGACGCAAAGTCACTCTGTTCAAGAGCTATCAGAGGTCGATGTAGTAGAACTACTCGAGCAAATGGTTGCACTTATGCGTGGGTCGAGTTTACCAGAAAACGAAAAAGAGAAAGCTACTAGCCGTCTAAATGCAGCAAAAGCAGAAGCAACTGAAGCAAATCCGGATAAAGCAAATATTGCTAAAAATTTGCGACGAGTAGTCGAGTCAGCAAAGTCTATAAAAGAAGTTTACGAGATGCTGCAACCTCTTTTAGAGCAGCTTGTACCGTGGCTAGGTTCAGATGGAAATGGATTGCAGTAGGTTAGGGTAATGCCTGATGAGAGTCCGAAGCAAAATCAACATTTAGATCGTTCGTCTGTGTCAGGTCAAAATGCTCAGGCAGGAGGTGATATATATCAAAATCAAACCAATATATACGTTCAAAATCCATCTCTCTCACATCAGATAATTAGAGATAATACGGAGCCTCTTTCACTGAAACATCGTCCGATACACTTCTTGGGCGTTATTTTGTTTTTAGTTAATATGCTCCTTGTCTGGTTTTTTTTAGGTTGGCAGGCTGAGTATGAGTTTCCTTTCGGATATCTTCGCGATCTGATTGTGTCAGCAGCTACAGGCAAGCTTGTTGATGGTGTTGCTAAACTTCAATATGACACTACTTTAAAAATAAATAAATTTATTGAAAATTCTGGCAGTTTATCTACAGATGAAAAAATCACTCTAGAAGCTCAGCTTAAATTGTGTTCAGAATTGATTCAAAGATTAGCTCCAACTGGTTCAGATAAGTTAAATGAGAAAGAAAGAATAGCTAATTTTTTAGATATATATAATGCTAAATCTGACTGGTTTGGTAAAACAATTGATCCTGAAAAAAAAGCTCAGTATCCAAAATTATATAAGCGCCAAGCTCGGCGCTCTGAGGCTAATTCTAGCACAGTTACAGAAAAATATCTAGAGCATTTAATTCAATTTATAAAGTCCACCGATCCATCTAATGCTTTAATTTATGACTTAATTGATGAAACAGACAATTTCTTAATTCAAAAAAAGAGGGGTCTATCCCTCTTAGAACTTTCTAGATTAAGTCGGTTTAAGCGATTTCTCAAAATTAGTTCCGAAAAGTTGATAGTTGGAAATGTAGATGATAGCAACCACCTTCAAGAACGCTATAATTTGTCAATAAATCAATTAGATAAACTGAACCTTAGATACTCTCAGGCTCAAAACGAAAATCAGTTATTGATTCAAGAAAAGAAAAAAAATACTCAACGTCTAGAAGATTCAGAAGATGAAAGATATAACTTATTTCAACAACTAAAAAATCACGAATCAGAACAAATAAGCTTACGAGATCGTTCTAAAGAATTAGAGGAAGAAGTAAAAATATTAAATAATCAGTTAGATAATCTCCAGGAGGAAATTGATACGAGTGAATCTACAATTAATGAGATCAATAAAAGGCTGGAACATGAAACAAAAAAAAATAAAGACTATCAAACTATAGTCGAAAACCCAATTGTCTACTTTCAGGATATTTGGAAAATTAATTATATTGCAAAAAAAACTGCAGATAAGTATCATGATACTCCTAAGTGTCAACACTGGAGGAGACTAGCATTCGACTACGCAGTGGCAAAAAGCTCTAATTCTGAAGAAATTGATCGATTTTTGGTGTCCTTTTCATCTGAAAAAGATATTTTTTCGGGAAAGAGAAGATGTATCGACTGCTCAAAATATTCATAATAGAGGTTCGACTATGAAGATTGTTGAGTTAGAAAACGGAAAACTGACTCTTGATGAAGTTATAGGTTTAGCTAAGAGCGAAGCGATTGTATTGCGCAACCCGGATGGAACAATGTTTGCTCTTGCACCCGTTGACGATTTTGATGTAGAAGTTGAGTTACTTAAAAATAACACTGAATTCATGTCTTTTTTGAAAAAGCTATCCCAAGAAAAAGCAACAATTTCATTAAACTCGCTTCGACAAGAGTTAGGAGTATAGTGGTATGAGCATTTTAACCGTTGAAGTTGAACCTTTAGCCATTGGCGTTACTTGCACTCGCGATCGCCTCCAAGTTACCCTAGCGGACGGACGTGAAATTTTTGTCCCGTTGGTTTGGTTTCCGCGCTTAAATAAGGCAACTCCCGAACAACGCAACCAATGGCGAACGATTGGTGGCGGAATTGGGATTCACTGGGAGGAGATTGACGAGGATATTTCGGTTGAAAGTTTATTGAGAATCAAGTAGGAGGTTTAACCATCAAAAAAGTTTTATAACCTCAATAAAAATGCTATATATCGCCCAACTGAAGCCTAATCTATTGCAATGGCAATTTTACCCGCCGCACGTTCGGTTTCGCTGTAGCGATGGGCTTCAACAATATCTGAAAGGGGATAAACGCGATCGATAACGGGATGAATTTTTCCGGCTTCAATTGCATCTTTTAAATAATCTAGGTCTCGACGATTGGGCGATTCAAATACAATTTTTGCTTTTTTTACCGGCAAAAGAGCAGTTAAAATATTTTGCAAAATCACTCCACCATTGGGTAATGTCGTGATATAAATGCCGCGCGGTTTAAGAACGGGTTTGCACTCGGCAAACGATCGCTTGCCTACCGCATCGAAAATAATATCGTAGCGCGCTGCATCTCGGGTAAAATCTTGTTGCGTATAGTCGAGGACGCGATCGCAACCCAACTCTTTCACCCATTCTAAGTTGCGCGTACTGCACACTCCCGTCACTTCTGTTTCCAACATTTTGGCAATTTGTACCGCAAAACTACCGACTCCCCCCGATGCGCCGTTAATCAAAACCGATTGTCCTGATTCGATTTTGCCCACATCTCGTAATGCTTGCAGGGCAGTTAGGGCAGAACCGGGAACCGTCGCCGCTTCTACGTAGTTCAAATTACTGGGTTTAGGAGCCATGAATTTGGCGGCAACGGCAGCAAATTCAGCATATCCACCTCCCGATAAACTAGCAACGCCGTAAATCGCATCTCCGGGTTGAAACTGAGCGACACCCTTTCCCACTTCTACAACGTCCCCCGCGATATCAAACCCTAAAATGCGGGGAAATTTACTCCCAGAAATAAACCGCAACATTCCCTTGCGAATTTTCCAATCAATGGGATTGACGGCACTTGCACGAACTTTCACCAGGAGTTGATTCGCTTTAAGAGAGGGCTTTTCCACCTCCTCAATCTTTAAAACGTCGGCAGTACCGTATTCTCGAATAATCGCAGCTTTCATAGCTTTTCTCCATCGGCGCTCGAAACGGGTAACTTTTCTATACGGTAGCGCTTTTTCGGTTGAGGAAGGGGTAGGTGCGATGCCCGCTGTTGCTTTGCCCACAGCGCCAGCGCGCCCAAACCGAGACAAATTGCGACTCCATTAAAAATTGTACCCACGATTGGCAGGGCCGCGATCGCGATAAATCCAACTAACCCGACGCACAAGGCAACCCAGTCCTTTTGCGCCCGCACAAATTTAACATTTTGCAGCACAGCGCGCCCTCCCAAGTAGCTGAGGACGATGGGCGGCACGAAACCGATGAAACTGCCAAAACTGACGAGTAACGCTAAATTCGCCAAGATGCCCAAACCGAGAATGGGTAAAATTAAACTCTCGAACGTGAAGGTTAACAAGAAAATCGCAACGGCAGTCAACAAGGTAATGGCAATCGCCACCAATGCCACTCCCGCGCCAGATAAGACTCCCCAACCCAAACTCGCTGCCGCTTTCCCTTTCACGGTTTGCGCCAAAATTTGCAACCAATGGGGTTTCAATTGTAAGAGTACGATCCCCAGGGCAGCTAGGGTGGCAAAGCGCTGCAACGAGGCGATCGCGATCGCTAAACCTGACTCTGCTTGTATCCATTTTCGATCCCCCTGTCCGGGTTCGCGCACCACTTCCCCCGCGAATTGTGCTTGTTCGTCCACTCGAGCGGCATCTGGCGGCACTCGGTAGGTGAAATTCCCCCCGATTGCCGTCGAATTGGCTACCGTCAGTCCCGCTGGAATCTCCGCAGAAGCAATGGGCGAGGGAGGAAGGAAGGGAGGGCGAAATGGCCGATCGTTACCGACTGTGAGGGTAGCATCGCCATCGATTAATCCGTGGAGAGCCACCGAACTTAACGCGCCGACGACATTCCGTTCTACCGTCCCTGCAAGTAATGCTCGAGCGCCGGAAAGGTTAAAATTCCCCTTGACAATACTGCCAACTTGTGATTCTATGCTATAACCAGTCGCGATCGCATCATCGCCGATGCGGGCGCGCGGGTTTAACCGCAACACTTCTCCCGCCAGACGAACGTCATCGCCCACCGTCCCATCAATTTCAACCGCTTGCGCAAAGGCGATCGCATCCTCTTCCACTGTCCCATCAATGCGAATCGAACGTCCTGCTAAGACGGCATCGCCCTCGACTGTTCCATCAATGGTAATTTTCTCGGCAGCGAGGTAGACATCCCCCTCCACCGTCCCATTGAGCGTTATAACTTCGGCTGCAACGAAGGCGTTTCCTTGAACGGTTCCATCTAACGTCACCGTTTTGGCACTCGAGTATAAATCGCGCTCGACAATTTCATTAGTGGGGATCGTTACCGTTGTTTCGCCCCGAGCGACAGTAACACCCGCGATCGCGATCGCCACCAACGCGAGCAATGCAACAATTCGTCGTTGCCAGGAGGTCGAAGTACCCATTCGCAAATTTAAAAACTCCCTTCAAAACTCAGCTCGAGGCTCGCGTTCTGTTACATTCTTTTGAGAGAAAGGACAGAAATAACGAGTTAGGAAAATCGGTGCGAACGAGAGCCATCGAACCGGTAGAAACTTCTAACAGAGTACCAGTTCTTTTACCGCTTTCCGAATCGAGCGACCCATCTTGACCCCAATAAACATCTCCACCAAACCCACGATCGCGCGCGGTATCATTGGGTTACAGCCCAACACTTGGAAATGTCTAATCAGTCAAGGGTTGAAGACTTTTGGCGGTTGACGACCAAAGTATTGCGATTGCGATCGCCGACGCGTTCGTACGTCAACCGATCGACACCCTGTAGCGCCAAATACACGCCCAATCCCCCCGCTTGGCGGCGTTCGAGGGGTAAATGCAATTCGGGCGGGGGAGGCGCTTGGGTGGGGTCGTAGGGAACGGCAGTATCTTCAATGGCAATGGCTAGTGCTTGCTCGACTAACTTCGCGCTAACTTGAATTTCGCCGACGCGGTTGGCTTCCCCGTAGCCGTGAATGATGATATTGGTCACAATTTCATCGACGGCAAGGCGAAGGTCGTAGGAGGTTGTTTTATCCAAACCGGCCGTGCGAGCAGCGGCGAGGACATAGTTGGCGATCGCTCCTAATTCATCTAGCGTCCCGGGTACGATTAACGGTTCCATAGTCTACAATATTTTGAGTAGATGTTTCTCGGCGGACTGCAACCAGGGTGATGTCGTCCGTTTGGCGAGCAACTCCGGTGTGTTTAACAACGCGGGCGACGATCTCTTCTAATAGGGTTGCCGCGCTTTGTACGGGTAATGCGATCGCGTCTTGGAGTCGGCAATCGCCAAAAAATTCTCCTCCTTCGCCCCTCGCTTCGGTTACGCCATCGGTATAGCCTAAGAGTACCTCTCCCGGCTCTATATACGAGGAACGCACTCTAAATTTGAGGTTGGGAAATAGGCCGACTGCCGGACCGGTGGGCATGAGTTGTTCTTTGATCCCTCCTGCGGCTCGAGCGATGAATAGGGGGTTATGTCCGGCGTTGATATAAGTTAGCGTTCCCATTTTGGGATCCAGGATTCCAAAAAAAACGGTAGCGAACATCGCTAAATCGCCGTGATTGAGGGCAATATAGTTGTTGGTGAGGCGAATGGCTTTCAGGGCTTTGATGTGGGCTGGACTGGGTCGTCCCGCTCTTCGCTGGTTTTGGGGAATTGTGTCTCGGGGGGGAGGAATGGAAGAGAGTTTGTCGAGGAGAACCGAAGTGCGATCGGCAGACCAACCGGCGCGTTCTAAGGTGGTTTGACCGGAAAAAATACGGAGCAAACTGCGCACGAGAGCCATAAACAGAGCTGCTCCTACGCCTTTATCGCAAACGTCGGCGATCGCGATTCCCAATTGTTGTCCCGGCAATTCAAAGAGGTCGTAAAAATCCCCGGCGACTAACCGCGCGGGTTGAAAAAGGGCATCAATATCCCATCCGGGATATTGGGGAAGCTTTTCGGGCAAGAAGTTGCGCTGGATGGCTTGTCCTCGCTCCAATTCCTGGTTGAGGGCGATCTTGCTGTCCATCAGTTCGGAGTACAGTCGGGCATTTTGCAGTACCAACGCGATTTGATTGGCGATCGCTTGCATTAAATTGGCTGTTTTGCGACTGAAATGTCCGGCTAGGGAATGTTGCAACGAAATAATTCCTAGTAATTCTCCGCCCCGAATAATGGGAATTACCAGGGCAGAGCGAACGATATACGGTTGGTCGGGAAAAAACAACCAGCGTTCGTCGTCTTGCGTATCGATAATCAATCCAACCTTGAGATGGCGCGCCACCCAACCCGCCAGACCTTTGTCTAAAATGCGATCGAGGCGATCGGCACCCAGTTGAGCAACCTCGGTACGACTGGAGATGCAGTGGGCAATTTTGCCGTCCCGGTTCAGCAGAATAATACTGCCTTCTTCTGCGCGCGTAAATTCAGTAGATACATCTAGAGCTTGTTGGAGTGTAGCTCTAAGCATATTACTTTCCTGGGAATTACGCGCCATTGCGACCAGGGTTTCTAGTAATTTCCACGGAAGGGCGTATTCGGCCGCGTCTCGAGGAGAGGAACGAGTTCGTTCTTCGCGAGTTGAGGGGGAATTGTCTTGGGAATCGCCAGTCTCCGGTGCGTAATTTTCCACGATTGCTATCGCTTCAACGATTGGACTTCTTTGACTGAAGTCGGGGAACGGTCTCCTACGGGAAATCAAACAATGAAAATTGGGAATTCCCAATTTAATGCAATGGGAACCTCCTTAACGTGCAATGCACGGCGACGGATTCACCCCATTTCTCTTAAACCGGATTCTACGGTGTCGTAGGTAGGGAAAAAGTCTAAAAAGCCGGTCAAGCTCATTGTTTTACGAGTTTCCGGGGCAAGTCCAACGAGAACCAGTTTGCCGCTAGAGGCTGAAACCCGCCGATATAGGGAGAGTAGCATTCGCAAACCCGCGCTGGACATATATTGTACCCCAGTCATATCGAGGAGAATTTTACTTCCGGGCTTGACCAGAGGTAAGACTTCTTGTTGGACGACTGAGGCGGTGTTGGCATCGATATCGCCGGATAGTTGTGCGACAGCGACCGACTGAACGGTTTCGATCTGAATCTCCATTTCTGGGGTGGGGTTTGAGCGGTTAGGCTAGATATTAACCTACATTCCCACTTCTCGATCGTAGCGCAGCATTTCCAAACTGGCGGCTCCATATCGCCATTCTATCTGTTCGCGGCAACAGGCGATCGCAAATTCGTCAAATTCGCTTTCGTCAATGGCGTACATTCGCTTGAAGGTGTCGGGCCGAACTCGGCAAAATTCGGGACGGGTTTCGTAAATTTGGCATTGGCGCGTTGGCGGGTCATAATGAACGCACCAGCCATCTTCTCTGACTAAACTGAGATATTGCTCGAGTTGTTCGGCATCGAGATAGTCTTCGAGACCCGGACGCTCTTCGGGATCGAGGTGGCAGCAAGCTCCGCAGTTCTCAACGCATTGCCATTTCGCCATCGCTTTTTTCTCCTGTAATGTTCGATAAACTGCAACCAAATTTTATGTAGTTTTGTGACTTTAATGAAAAAGAGCAGCATCCTCCCAGGTACTATATATAACGTGATTTTGGGATTGAGTCGTCTCATCGGCTTGGGTTATTCACAGTCCGTACCGTATGTTAGGAGGAGATATGAGTATAGTAACCGATGCCTTCAATTCCTTTGGAGGTCTTGTCGGCGGCATTAATTGGGAGGCGATTTTTCAGCTCACCTTTGTGGCGCTGATTATGTTATCGGGGCCCGTCGTCATCTTTTTATTGGCGGTGCGCGGCGGCGACCTGTAAACTGGGCGCAGACAGATGGCAGCGCGCGCTTAAAAGTATTCGCCGATGGGCGAGATGGGAACGAGCAATGTTTCTTCAATCGCCTGTTGAGCGCGCGCGCTGATCCGAGCAGCTCGATAGAGGCCTTCAACTAAAAATTTATTGGCTTGATAATACTGTCTCAGTAATTTCCGCTGGCGCGTGTCGAATCGCCAGGAGTAGCCGATGTTACGATAGCCGACAATGGCGAGTCGGAGATTTTCGGTCCAATCGTGGCTATGGCTTTCCCACCACTTTTGGTATTGGACGCTATCTTTTTTGAGTTTAGGCAGTTGGGTATTGAGTTCCTGAAGCGCTTGGTGAAAATCTTCGTCGAGAACCAGCTTGCGATCGACCGCGAAGGTGAGAAACAAGTCGAGGTCGTGGGCGAGGGTCACGAGCAAACAATCCAAAATCAGATCGAGGGCCAAAGCGGGAGCGAGATGGCGCAGGGGATCGCGCTTAAAAGCTTTGGCCAGCTTCGGGTCGAGCCAGCAGGCTAACTTGCGATTGTGCAGGGGCGACTTGACAGCGCGGTCAACAGCGTGGGAAAAATCGAGGGGATGGGCGAGTTTGGGTTCGAGGTTGCGATCGATCCCCAAAGAGAAATAAAATGCGCGTACCGCAGAGGCTTTGTAGTGGGTTTCTCCCAATTCTGCTTTCTGACTCCCCCAAGTGAGAAAAAACTGAATGCTGGGGTCGTCGGCTACGATTTCATCAGCTCGTCGTTTGAGATGGAGGAGGAGGTCGTCAGCGGGATGGAAGCGAGCGAGAGCTTCAAAAAAAGTGTCGCGCCAACTCTGGGCTGTAAAGCGACTCAACCCTCGCTCGAAGCGTTGGGAGGAGAGGTGAGCGGTGAGGGCGCGACCGATAAAATATTGATGAACCTCGATGTTGATAAAAGAGTAGAGACCCCGACCGCGTTCGACCACCAGGCGATCGCGCTCTTGGATGCGTCGGAAAAAATTGTGGGCGGTCGCGCGCAGTTGTTGGCTCGAGGCAGGGGACGGTAGAAGCTTCTGTAAAAACCCTGTCAGGTGGACAAAAATTTCCTGGCGGTCGAAGAGGAGCTTGCCCCGTTCGAGGGAACGAATGGCCAAAGCGCTCAGCAAATCGAAGCGATCGCTAATTTCAGCAATTTCACCCATATTCTTTTCCAACAAATCGCCCCGCTTCCACAACAATGTCAGCGCTTGTTCGTAAAAATCGCAAGGATAGGACAGCAGCGACGAGTGCAAGCCAAAGAGCCAACAGGCAAGGCTTAACACGAAAGGCGAAACGGCTGCTTCCTGCAAGCGCCAATGTTCGCCTTTGCGTAAGGCGCGAATGAACTGGCGCGCGAGAACCTCGGCGCGCGGCTGTAGCTCGTTGGCAGGAGTAAACCAGATTTCAGCAAATTCCTTGATCTGCTGGCTGGAAAATTCGGCAATTTCAATACATTCAAAGGTGGGAAAGGTATAGTCGGAAAATTGGGTCTTGCTGGTGAAGACAAAACGATTTTTAAAGTAGCGCTGAGAAAATGTACGGATTTGATATTGGAGATCGCGCCGCGCGGCTTCAGGGACTTCATCGAGGCCATCGAGTAAAATGAGCAAATTCCCTTGGTGCAAAACAGCTTCGATTTGGTCGAAATCGCTCGGTTGCAACGCTTGACGCAGCCAATCTCGAATCCAAGAAGGATTGGCCAATTCCTCGGGCGTGAGGGTTTTGAGTTCGAGCAAGAGAGGGATGCGATCCATTTGAAATTCTCCCTGACAGCAGGCGATCGCGAGATACTGCAAAAACGAACTTTTACCCGCACCGGGTTTGCCAAAGACAATGAGCTTATCGCACAAATTAGCAACATCGATCCCCGGAATGCGACCTTGACGTTCCCCCAAACCAAAGCGATCGAAATCGCGCGAGGAGCTGATTTTGTCGGGAGAGTTCATGACAGAGGAGTAGGCTTCTCGAGAGAGCTTTTCGAGGGTGTAAACATCGGCGCAAAACCTCTCGGCTGCAACCTTTCTACCATCTAGTAACTGAATTTGACCGTAAGTTTGTCTAATTTTTTCGCAACAGCGCTGGCGAATTTCGTACAGGAGCGTTTCGAGCTTGGCACTGCCGTTGGTACTGGCTTCTTCGGTGCTGGTGTGGGTATCGCCCTCTTCCCAAGTTAAATCGAGAGCAGAGTAGATCGTCACAATGTCTTCAAAGCTCACAAACTGACCGTTGAAGAAACGAGTCAGAGTTTGAGAGTTGATACCGGTCATTTTAGATAAGAGGTCTGGGCGTAAGTTTTGGCGACCGAGAGCCTGCTTCACTTTTTTGATAGCCTGTTGCTCGACCCTGACAGAGTGATTTACCATAACAAGAGCGACCTGATGTCCCCGGTGTGAGAAGCGAACGGTCATGCGCTGACTGCCCAATCGACCTATGAGCGATTGCGTTTCACAAGGCGTTCGTTAAAATAAGTGCAGCTCCGATCGCGCGCAGTACGGAAGTTCAAACGAAACCAACTTAGCAATCTTAGCGCCGCGCGGCGCGATCTTGACCCCGCTCCCCATCATTTCACCTCTCCCATCGCGATCGCGCGCGCTGAGTTCGCTGCTTTTTCTCCATAAGAAATTTTTAGCAGATCTGCGCCCATTCGGAACGATTTTGCGATCGCCAAAAGATCGCTCTTTCCGATTTGGGCGACCGTTGTATGATGGTCTGGAGTGGCGCGATCGCGTTCGTCATCAAAATCTCTGTTTAACTTGCGACTCGTCAATTTTGGGATGACCTCGAACAACACGCCCTTGCGAAAAAAGCGAAAACCCTTGTACCCTTTTGACCGTGCAGCGATCGCTGCGATTCTCCTGCTGTTGGTTCTGTTGTCGGCTTTGGCGGGAATGGGCAGGACGGTTGCGCCGAGGAGTGCCATCTTTAGCTGGAGAGACCGACAAATTAGCGCGCGCGATCGCTTTTTTACTCTTGCCTTTGCTCAACCTATGGTGACTTCTAGCGTCGAGGCCAATTTGGAAATTTCTCCCGACCTTCCCGGTAAAATTAGTTGGCGCGATCGCTCGAAGTTGTACTATACGCTCTTGCAACCGCCTCAGTACGGAACGTCTTACCAATTGCGGCTGCAAGACGCGCGTTGGGTCTTTGGGGAGGGGGGACAACCCGGAGGTCGCATTCCCCGGTTTCAGGCGCAATTTCGGGCGCGCGATCGCGTTTTTGCCTACCTGGGCGTTAGCGGCGACGAACGCGATCGCATTGTTCTCTACAATCTTACCCGAGATCGGAAAACGGTCTTGACTCCTCCCGATTTGCTCGCCGTTGATTTTGAACCCTACCCCGACGGCAGACGTATCCTCTTTTCTGCTGTGGCGCGAGATGCGCTACAGCGCGATCCCCGTCCCGTTCAACTGTATACCGTAACGACCGGTCTCAATTCGCCCCCATCCGCTCCCCGGGCGACTCCCGGACGCATCGCGCAAGTTTTAGAGGCAGACTCTTATCTCAATCGACAATTCGATCTTTCTCCCGACGGCAAACGCATTCTTGTCGAGCGCAGCAACCGCCTCGATGCCCAGGATACCGTTCTGTGGCTCCTTTCCGACGGTTCTAAGGCGCGCTCCTTGGGCATTCCCGGCGTTGCCTTTGCCATTGCTCCCGACTCCCAAAGCGTCGCTGTGGTTCAAGAAACGGGGATTTCCTTGATTCCCCTGACCCCCCAAGCCCGGACTTTGACCTTTTTGCCCGATTATAGTGCCATTGTCGGCAGCGATCGCGACACGGGAACGCAACTATTTCTCCAAACCCATTCTGACGGCACGCGATCGCTTGTTGCCCTCAATGCAGAAGGCTCGTCCCGAGAACTTTTGCGCACCCAAGGCCTTATCGGCAATTGCCAATTTTCCCCGCAACAACAAAATACTCTATACTGTTTGAGAATTGGTGGAGAACAACAACTGCAAGAACAACCCGTTCTATCAATGGTCGATGTCCAACGCCAGCAGGAAACGCCTTTTTTGGCGCTAGCTAACGATCGCGAAGTGGTTCTGAGTATGGCTCCAGACGGTTCGGGACTTCTATTTGACCAAGTGACTCGTACCTCCCCCGCACCCAGAAACGATGAGGTAAAAGCGAATATTTGGTACTTGCCTCTACCGGAATTTCGATTGAACCAAGAGCCTCTCGTTCGACCGCCCGAAAAGTTAACTTCTGGTTTTAATCCCAGTTGGATTCCTTAACAGTAAACAGTAACCAGTAAACAGTAACCAGTAAACAGTAACCAGTAAACAGTAACCAGTAACCAGTAGAGATATTTTGAAAATGCCCGTACCAGTAATCACCTAAATAGCGGTCGGAACCCGCGTCGTCTCCCATGCGCACCCAAGCGCCAATTGAAAAACGGTATTTTACGGGATATTTAAAACTTAACCGGATCGTGCAATTTCCCGACCGAAAAAGAAGCTTCAGCTCTTTTAACGAACGATCGAAAACCAACAACAAATGACTGAATTAATTCTCGCCTTTCTTTTAGGAACTCGCCCAAACGTACAACCGACCATAGCGTCGGAAACCCTGGAAGTGTTGGAACTCGCTCAATCCGTATGGCAATTATTTGCTTCTCCTCAAGGAGACTTTGAGATTCTCATGCCAGGAGTTCCCAGTTTGACACCTGTCGTGACAACGACCGTTGGAAATCTGCCGGTGAGTATTGAAGGATTTGTTATTCAACGTTACGATAACACGGTTCAATATTTGGTGACGCGCATCGATTTGCCTGAAGAACTCAATACTGAAGAAGTCGAACCCGATCGACTTTTGGCGGCGATGCAAAATCAGATCGTCCAGCAAACCGGCGGTCAAGTTTTGCAAGAGGGAACAGTAATGTTGGACAATTATCCGGGACGAGAATTGAAACTAGAAACTTTAGAAGGCGATCGCACTTACGTCATAACTAATCGCCTTTACTGGGTCGATCGCAAACTTTATCAAATTAGTGTCACCGTTCCTCAAGATATCGAACCGAGTTTAGCTGGGAGTAGTGCTGGTTTTTTGGATTCTTTTAAATTGGTACAGCGGTAACGATTGTGGCAGTGCTTAGAGGGAATTTAATTCGGTTTAAGATAAAAATTGAGAGTTTTTTCGATAAATTGCTGCCAAACTTCATTAGGAACCCAGATGCGATGTAAATCCTTTTGCGCTTCCGCTTCAGTCGCGCGATCGCGTTCCTCGATCTCGCAAATTCGACGATACAAGTACATAAACGCCGAAACTCTCTTATTGGCGGCACAATGAACGAAAATTTTGCGATCGCAATGCTCTTTCATCGCCTCTAAAAAGCACTCGAAATCTGCCAATTGAGGAGCTTCCCAAGCCACAGGAATCTGCACGTATTGCATTCCCAATGCTTCTACAATTTCGCACTCGTTCGCGATCGCATTAGAAGAAGTAGACAGTGCTAAATTAACAACAACGTCGTAATTTGAAGTTTTAATGGCTAAAAATTGCTCCGGTGTGGGTTGTCCAGCAGTTGCAACTGACTCGGATAATTGAATGAAGCCGGCAATATCCTCAAGCATTTTTAATTGTAATTGATAGTAAGGAGAGGTCATTATTCATTATTCATTATTCATTATTCGCTATTCATTATAAATGGGTCAATTTTGTAATTCTGCCGAACTGTAAGAATCTGTTCCAGGTTCGTCGGAATGAATTTCTAAGCGTTCGGGAAAGTTCCGAAATAGCAAGGTATAAATATCGGTGGGCATCTCAATATCGGCACGTTCCAATTCTTCCTTAATTGCTTGGGCAACTGCTGACGTAGTAGCGAGAAAACCCGATCGCCGCGAATCGACCCAAAATCGAACTTCTAAATTTACCGTACTTGCCCCTAGTTCCCGGACTAAAATATCGGGGGCGGGTTCGCGTTCTACCGTTTCAATGCTTTCCAAAGCGTTATGAATCACTTGCTTGGCCTGCTCGATTTCTTCGCCGTAGTCAATGCCAACCATCACCGAACTGCGACGGCGCGGGGAAGCCGTGTTATTAATAATGCTTGCTTCAAATACTTCTTGATTGGGAATATACACCAAGCATCCGTCGTAGGTTCGCATCGTTGTTGCCCGAAGTTGGATTTGTGCGATAGTTCCTTCGTATTCTCCGATAACCACTTGATCGTTGATGCGGAAAGGACGCGCGGCTAATAGAATTACGCCAGAAATGTAATTACTTAAAACATCCTTGAGGCTGAAACCAATGGCAACGCTTGTCAGTCCTAACGCTCCGAGTAGTGCCCCAAAATCTAATCCGAGAACGCCAAGGGCGATCGCGGAACCGACGACCCAAACGCCACCATACCCCAACCGACCAATTAAAATCTCGGTATTAGAATCGCCTTCGGTTTGTTGCGCCCACGCAAACACTAAATAGCGTACAACTCTAGCAGCAACCCAGGTTAAAGCAACTACGACAATTGCACCTAGCATAGAAGGAAGATTATTAATGCTATCGCGCGCGAGACCGCGAACAGTTCCATAAAGCCGCTGTCCGACATCAATGGCGAGAGGGGGTTTGTCAAAAGCACTGTTGAGGCGTTCTGCCCATTTTTCAGATAATGCTTCAACATCTAAGCCAAAATCTTGGGCATCTTGTTCGGTGACAGTCATCAAAACCCGATTATTAACTTGCAACGTGGAAATTTTGCGAGGATCGTCGGGTTTAACGGTTACTTCTCCAATTTGCTCCGATTGGGACAATAAACTGGCAATGCGACGATTAATAATATTAGCGCGATCGCTAGCACTGACCTCGGCTAAACTGCCAATTTCAAAAACAGGTTTTCCTCGAACTAAGACATCGGCGAAGTACAGTCCGTCGCTGGGAACGGATGGCGTTGGCGAACTTTGAGGCGTGGGTGTCGTTAAGACTCCTTCAGTTTGCGCAAAACTCGCTCCCGTCGCTGTTAAAACGAAACTCAGTCCAAACGCCACAATTGAGAAGGTTTGTTTTCGCTTTTGGTAGAGGAGATTTTGGTTTAAAAATAGCAGCTTCATCAACAGTTGATTGGGGTTGGGGTCGCGCGCGATCGCATTAATCTCGCCAGTTAGTCTTCAGCTCAGAATAACACCAATTTCCTCTCAAACCCAGAAGCGAGAGGGAACGGTACGCCGCTGGCTCCCGACACCCCATTTCAACGCCTATAATAATCTCTAGCGGACAGCTCCAGCAAACTAAGTTTAGTCCCAATAGCTGCCTTCCCAACTCACTTCCAACCCAAAATAATGGTCAGCACTCCCGCTCAAATTCAAGCCGACACTCAAACCCAAGAAGTCGATCCCCAACTCACAGAAGTCGAAGAAGTTCCTACCCCTCCCACCGATCTACCCTACGACGACGGAGAACCCTTGGAAAGTACCAAACATCGTACCGCGATGAACGTCCTCATCCGCGCCTGCGAATTCCACCTCTTTCAAACCCACCAACTGGGCTACTGTGGGGGCAATATGTTTGTCTACTACAGCGCCACCCAAGTCAGAAACCAAGACTTTCGAGGACCGGACTTTTTCCTGGTTCTCAACGCACTGCCCGAAAGTCAAAAGAGTCGAAAATACTGGGCAATTTGGGACGAAGGGGGACGCTACCCGGATTTGATTATCGAACTGATGTCGCCGAGTACGGCAAAAATCGACACCGACGAGAAAAAAGAACTTTATCAGAACACCTTTAAAACCCTCGACTACATCGTTTACAATCCGTGGGAGCCGAGTTCGCTCCAAGGATGGACCCTAGATGGGAACCTGACCTATCAATCCCTAGAAGCAGACAGTCGAGGATGGTTGTGGTGCAGGAGTGTGGGACTGTGGGTGGGAACGTGGCAAGGAGAGGGTCAGGGACATCCGGGAGTGTGGTTGCGCTTTTTTGATGAGGCGGGAAATTTGGTGTTGTTGCCTGAAGAACTTGAAAAGCAACGCGCCGAAGCTGAGGCTCAACGCGCTGAAGCTGAAACTCAACGCGCCGAAGCTGAGGCTCAACGCGCTGAAGCTGAAACTCAACGCGCTGAAGCTGAGGCTCAACGTGCCGAAGCTGAGGCTCAACGTGCCGAGAATGCTGAAGCTGAAAATGCTCGTCTGAAAGCCTTGTTGCAACAACGGGGTATTGATTTTGAGTGAAAATTGGCTCGAAATTCTGGTGGCGGTTTAATCCAAAAACGATTTTCAACCCCATACCCGACGCAAGTTTAATTCAAAACCCAGTAACACTTCTCCTCCCGACACCGAAGGGGGATTTTCTAACACTTCTACGGCTAATTTCGGTCGATAAATTTCCACTCGTCGGTGTTGGGGGTCGAGCAACCAGCCTAATTTTGCCCCGTTTTCCATGTATTCTTGCATCTTTTCCTGTACCGACTTGAGGGAATCCGATCGCGATCGCAATTCCACTACAAAATCGGGGCAAATTATCGGAAAGGTTTTCTTTTCTTCGGGGGTCAGTGCGTCCCACCGCTCTTGACTTACCCAAGAGGCATCGGGGGAACGAATTGCGCCATTGGGTAAAGTAAAACCCGTCGAGGAGTCAAATACCTCGCCGGGTTCTCCTGCACCCCGCCACCACACATACAATTCTCCCGACGTTCTACAATTACGTTTTCCCGTTTCCCAACTTGTGGGTGGATTCACGATTAACTCTCCTTGTGCGGTTCTCTCCAGTCTCAGGTCTTTGTTGGCTGCGGCTAACCGTTCAAATTGCTCTGGGGCGACGTGCAGCGCGAGGTTTTCGGGCAGTTGGAGCGATAGGGTTTCAGTTTCAACTCGGACAGGAGTTTGTACCATCTCGACCTCTTTTAATAACATTTTAACCCATAAGGGCAAAGGCGCATTTTCTTAAAGTTTGCGAAGAGAAATGCTTAACCCCATACCCGACGCAAATTTAATTCAAAACCCGGCAATACTTCTCCTCCCGACACCGAAGGGGGATTTTCTAACACTTCTACGGCTAATTTCGGTCGATAAATTTCCACTCGTCGGTGTTGGGGGTCGAGCAACCAGCCTAATTTTGCTCCGTTTTCCATGTATTCTTTCATCTTTTCTTGTACCGACTTGAGGGAATCCGATCGCGATCGCAATTCCACCACAAAATCGGGGCAAATTATCGGAAAGGTTTTCTTTTGTTCGGGAGTCAGTGCGTCCCACCGTTCTTGACTCACCCAAGAGGCATCGGGGGAACGAATTGCGCCATTGGGTAATGTAAAGCCAGCGGAAGAGTCAAAGACTTTACCCAAATTATCATTTTCTTCGTGCCAGCGATAGACTTGTCCGGTAAGGCTGCAATTTCGTTCTCCCGTTTCCCAACTTGCGGGTGGATTCGCGATTAACTCTCCTTGTGCGGTTCTCTCTAATCTCAGGTCTTTGTTGGCTGCGGCTAAGCGTTCAAACTGCTGTGGAGTAACGTGCAGCGCGAGGTTCCCGGGCAGTTGGAGCGATAGGGTTTCGGTTTCAATTTCAGCAAAAGTTTGTGCCATTTCGACCTCTTTTGACCAAATTTCAACGGATTAAGGGTGTAAAGCGTCATTGTATTTTACCGTTTGAGAGAGGGTTCCCCCTCTATCGACGCTCGTAATTCTAACCAGAGAGAGTTCGCGCGATCGCCTTATCTATGCCAAACTAACGCCTAAAGATCGATAGAATAAATATCATAAATGGACTCCTCTAGCCAACAGCCCCCTAATTCTAACCCTTCAAACCCAGCAGGCGATGCGATCGCGGCGGCAACCCAAGCAGCAACTCAAGTGGGAAATTGTGCCGGAAATGCGGTTGAATCTGCTTCTCAAACCGCACAAAGTCTCCTCGAACAGGCAACCCATGCTACGGGAAGTACCCTCTCGACGCTGGCAAATAATCCCATCCTCAAGTTTATGACCGATCGTTTGGGAGCCAATTGGCTAAAAACGCTTCTCGGTGGAGTCGATGTCGAAAAAATCAAGGCAAAAGTTGAAGCGCTAAAACAGAAATATCCCCAAGAAACTCCGGGGCAAATTGCCCATCGTCTCACCGTCGATAAAGCAATGACTGCCGCAGGAGTTGGCTTCGCAACCAATATTATCCCTCCCATTGCCGCCGCTTTACTCGGAATTGAATTGGCGGCAACTGCGGCACTGCAAGCGGAAATGGTTTACGAAATTGCTGCCGCTTACGAGTTAGATTTATCGCAGCCAGCGCGTCGCGGCGAAACCATCGCGATTTTTGGTTTGGCATTGGGAACGGATGCTCTTAAAGCGGGTTTGGGACTGATTGAATTGATCCCCGGAATCGGCGCTGTTGTCGGCGCTTCCAGCAATGCGGTGATGTTTTTTTCCTTGGGTTTTGCGGCGCGTCAGTTTTACGAGGCGAAGCAAAAATCGCCGACGATGCCGATGAATGAGGAGAATTTGCGTCAAGAAAGTCGGGCTTATAACGAAACCCTACTCACGCAGCGCGATTTGATGGATCGGGTTTTAGTTCATGCGATTAGGGCGAGTTATCCGACGCGATCGCTCTCGGAAATTTTGCCCGAGTTGAAAGAAGCGGGATTATCGCCAACGACCATTGCAGCGGTCGAAACACAGTGGAACAACCCTCAACCTCTTGACGAGTTATTAGAACAGTTAGAACCAGATTTTCTCGCGTTGTTATTGCCAGAGTGCGATCGCATTGCGCGCCACCGCGATGGAACAATTAGTGCTGAAGCAACTGCTTTGTTGGACGCGATCCGCAGCCATCTTTAAGAACAGTTTAAATAGAAAATTGGCTTTTGGATTTTAATAAAAGCCATCAAAAAAGGGATGTCATTGTAAGTCATCCCTTCTTACGTTTATCCTAACTCGGCGGACAAACAATTCCCTTGCTTTTAGTTACCAAACAGATTCTTATATCCTTCTTTAACTTGTTCTTCAAAAGAGGTAGAATCTGCACTTTCCGGACTCTCCATTTTTTCCTTATCAGCCGCTCCTTGGACTGCATTCAGTCCCTTTTGCGCATTTTTCTGCGTCTCCTTCAAACCAGAGGGCATTTCTTTTGCGGTCGTATCTGTCTCTGCTTGAATAGAGTCTAGCGACGCTTCGCCTTCGCGGGGATTGCTAGTTGCGGCTGCGGCAGGGAGTGCGTTTCCAAGAATTAGAATACCGCAAGTAAAAGCAATAACTAAAAAACGCAGGGGGCGGAAATTTAAAGATTGAAATAAGTTAAAAATCTTCGTTTTCATGGTGTTTTCCTTCAAATTCAAGTGTGTTTCACTTTAACAGTCATATCAGGAATTGTCAAACTTCAAAATCAACCTTAAGAATGAAACTCTTCTGCGCGTCAAGGTTAAAGCGCTATATCTTAAGAGATATAACTGATAGGCTTTTGAGGTGTACAATTAGGGGTTTGCCCCCTCTGAAAACCTAAAGGGGGGGATGCGAGGATTTTCGAGCTTTGGAGTACAATCGACAGTGGCAACCCCGGCTCCCAGCCCGCAATGCTATAGAACTACTCGCCGCGATTAATATAAGTTTGGACGTTGCGAATGGCTTGAGTGGCATATTCGTCATTCGGACGTTGTTCGAGAGCCCTGCGGAAATTAATGAGCGCGGTTTGGAAATTACCGCGTTCGGTAGCATCGTAGCCAATTCTCATAAAGCGATCGTAGTCGGACTCTGCTGAGGCTGAAGAGGCTTCATCGCCGCCAACGTTACCCTTTGCATTCCAAAAAGCAACATTAGCTTGTCGGTCGTCGGGACGTTCGTATAGCGCGCTGCGGAAATATCCCACTGCGGTGCGATATTCTTCTCGTTGAACGGCGGCGTAACCCAGGCGCATATAGCGGTCGTAGGGGGATTCGCCGGGATAAAAGCTGGCGCTGGTATCGAGGTTCTCAAGCTCGCTTGGCGTTGCGCCTTCGCCGCGATTAATATAGGTTTGGGTATTGCGAATGGCTTGAGTGGCGTAAAAGTCGTTGGGGCGTTCTTCTAACGCTCTTCTAAAGTTAATCAACGCAGTTTGATAGTCCCCTTGTTCGGTGGCATCGTAGCCAATTTCCATGTAGCGGTCGAAGTCGGACTCATTGCCTTCTTCGTTCTGGTTCATCGCATCTCGAGCGTTCCAATAGGCGATGGTTGCTTCGCGATCGCGGGGATTATAATAAAGTGCGCTTCGGAAGTGCCTAGCAGCGATTCTGTGGTCTCCGCGCTGGGCGGCTGCATAACCGAGCCTCATATATTCGTTGTAGGCTGCATCGTCGGAGGGGACGGGACGCGAGACTGAAGGGATATTATCGGGCGATTGGGCTACGGACTGCGATCGCGCGGGATGAGCGGCGAGTATGCTAAATAGAGCTAAGGGAGTTGCGAGTAGGTAGGGGAGGAGTTGATTTATTCTCATTTTAAAATTTCCCTTTTGCTTAAAATCGATCTGCATTATGTATCTATTTCTCTTCGTGAGTCATTGTGGGCTTGCTGGATATAACAAAGTGCAAGCCTCAAGTTTTTGAGATTTTTCATTCCCATATTGACAGCGAATCGCCGATTTGACCTCTATCGTAGAGGCGAAAATAGGTCATTGGAGCAGTCCGCCTTTGGAAGGATTAGTCATTGGTCATTGGTCATTAGTCATTGGTCATTAGTCATTGGTTCGTAAGCATTCAGCCATCAGCCGTCAGCCATCAGCTTAAAACAAATCTGGAACAGGAGAACTGAAAATTGAGAAGCTTTAGAGAATTGAAAGTCTGGGAAGAAGCTCCTATGCTTACGTTATCCATTTAGCTGAAAGCCGACAACTGACGGCTGAATACTTACATTGGTTCTAAAACCTAAAACCTAAAACCTAAAACCTAGTTTAGTCATTGGTCATTAGATTCTGGCTAAACCTCAATTCTATTCCGAGACGTGCCCCCAGAGGAACCGGAGAACGCTCATTCTCATTTGATGGCGATGATGTTGAGTAGCAGCGAAGTTATTCCTGTATTGGATGGTAAACTAGCTCTGGGCACTTGGCAATC
>JAXHVQ010000086.1:0-25814 GCA_034189065.1 Cyanobacteriota bacterium | reverse complement strand
GCTCTGCGAGCAACTTCTTCTACACTCCAAAAAATAGCTTGCATAATAATTTTACCGATTTCGTGCTTTTCATTATTACATAAAATTAATGAACTTGCGCAAATTGCGCCACAAAGCACCACAGCTAATAGTCTAAAATTTCCTTAATCAGCCCTTTCAAGTCTTTTTCAGCCGGACGCTTCACAAATTGCTCGTGACTATAAATCCATACCAGTTTAATTGTGCAAGTCGTCGTATTGACCAAATACATTAATCTGATTTGTCCAGAAGCTCCTTTAGAAACTCTAAACTCTAATTTATGAAACGTCCATCCTTCAGGTAATTTTATTTTTCCTGGCAAAGGTTCGCTTCGGGAGTTTTTGGGATATCGATCGTCAGCCAAATTTTCTAAGATTGATGCAACAATTCCGACAAACTCAGGTCTGCGAACTTTCGCCAGTTTTTTGAAAGAACGCTTGAAGTTTTTTGTTTCTTCAATCGAGAAGGGAGTTGAGCCAGTCACGCACTTCTCCTTTTTGAATGCGATTTGAGGATTCCGAGTTACAAGCATCCTCTAGTGTTTTGAACATGACAGGTTGGTAAGCAGGATGTTCGCGCTCTATAAGGTCTAGCTTCTGATAACCTAATGCTTTCAAATCTTCTAGAAGAATTGGCTCGGTTGAGCTTGCATCAGATGATAATCCTTTTCTAGCTTTTTTCCAAGGAAACTCTAGATGGGTCATATCGCTGAGGCGGTAGGCATGGTATCCTCCAAAATATCCCCAAACTTCCTCTAAAATTTTTTTGACTTGTTCGGAAATATGTCGTGAAATTTCTTTCTTTGGAATCGGTAACTGTTGAGCTTCAAAGTCGCTGTAAAACCGATAGGCAGGAGGGCAAACGGGTCCGTATCGCCATGCCTGAATCTCCTCGTTAAACAAAGGTTCGTCGTACAGCGCTAAATGCAAACTCTGAGCGTAATATAGAAGCTTTTGAACCTTCATATTGGTCATTTCAGCTTCTATACCATCTTCGTAAGCTCTCGCAATGAAGTAGCGAGCCACGTTGAGACAATCAATCATAGCTCAGCCTCACAAATTTTAATTATTTTTTTTATTTGGGTAGGTTTTAAGGTCAACTTGCCCCTAACATTATCATTTTAGCAGATAAAGTTCATATGTACTACAGAAAGTTTGACAAAAGGCGATCGCACTCTAACGCCTGGGAACGGGAACGCGCGATCGCAATTCTCCCCAAAAATACCGCCGTTCGCTACAAAGATTCATTAATTAATATCGTCGATCCCCACCGACACGCAGACTTTGGCAACGAATGCGTTAGAATCGTTAAGAAATCTTGAGATTCATTACATCAACGCTTATCCTCCCATGTCCCTTCCCATTCGCAACGTTGCCATCATAGCCCACGTCGATCACGGCAAAACCACCCTCGTCGATGCCCTCCTCAAACAATCTGGTGTCTTTCGCGAAGGAGAGGAAGTCCCCGACTGCGTGATGGACTCCAACGCCTTGGAACGGGAACGCGGAATCACAATCCTCTCTAAAAATACCGCCGTTCGCTACAAAGATTTACAAATCAATATCGTCGATACCCCCGGACACGCAGACTTTGGCGGCGAAGTCGAACGAGTGTTAGGAATGGTTGACGGCTGCATCCTCATTGTCGATGCCAACGAAGGACCTATGCCGCAAACGCGCTTCGTCCTCAAAAAAGCCCTAGAAAAAGGATTGCGCCCCATCCTCGTCGTCAACAAAATCGATCGCCCCCGCGCCGAACCCGATGCTGCGGTGGATAAAGTCTTCGATCTATTTGTCGAGTTAGGGGCAGATGACGATCAGTGCGACTTCACAACCCTGTACGCTTCGGGTTTATCCGGCTACGCCAAAGATAACTTAGAGGATGAAGGCGTGGATATGCAGCCCTTATTTGAAGCGATCGCGCACCACGTCCCCCCCCCGGCAGGCGATCCCGAAAAGCCGCTGCAACTGCAAGTCACCACCCTCGACTACTCCGAATACTTAGGACGCATCGTCATCGGCCGCATCCACAACGGCGCGATTCGCAGCGGACAACAAGCCGCTTTATACAAAGACGATGGCTCAATTGTCAAGACAAAAGTTACAAAACTTTTAGGATTTGAAGGCTTAGCGCGCGTCGAACTCCCCGAAGCCTCAGCGGGAAATATCGTCGCCGTCGCCGGATTTGGCGATGCCAACATTGGCGAAACCATTACTTGTCCCGACGAACCCCAGGCCCTACCCTTAATTAAAGTAGACGAACCCACCTTGCAAATGACCTTCTCGGTCAACGACTCGCCCTTTGCCGGACGCGAAGGACAGTTCGTCACCTCGAGACAACTGCGCGATCGCCTGTGGCGCGAACTGGAAACCAATGTCGCCTTGCGCATCGAAGACACCGACTCCGCCGATAAATTCCTCGTCTCGGGACGCGGCGAGCTTCACCTGGGCATTCTCATCGAAAATATGCGGCGAGAAGGCTACGAATTCCAAGTCTCCCAACCCCAAGTCATCTACCGCGAAGTCAGCGGACAACCTTGCGAACCCTTTGAATACCTGGTCCTCGACGTTCCCGAAGAAGCTGTAGGAAGCTGTATCGAACGATTGGGACAGCGCAAAGGCACCATGCAAGATATGCAAACCGGCAGCAACGGACGCACCCAATTAGAATTCGTCATTCCAGCGCGCGGCTTAATCGGTTTCCGAGGCGATTTTATCCGTTTGACGCGCGGCGAGGGAATTATGAACCACAGTTTCCTCGAATATCGTCCTCTAATTGGCGAGTTGGAAACCCGGTACAACGGCGTGATGATTGCATTTGAGGAGGGAACGGCGACGTTTTACGCCCTGAAGAATGCTGAAGATCGCGGTGTATTCTTTATTACTCCCGGAACCAAGGTGTATAAAGGGATGATTGTCGGCGAACACAACCGCCCCCAGGATTTGGATTTAAATGTGTGTAAAACCAAGCAATTAACGAACCATCGTTCGGCAACGGGAGATGAATTAGTACAGTTGCAAACTCCCGTAGACATGAGTTTAGAACGGGCGTTGGAGTATATTGGTTCCGACGAACTCGTCGAGGTTACGCCCGAGTCGATTCGCCTGCGCAAGCTGTCGAAAAAGTTGGCGAAGCGTTAAGATTTAGGTGTTAGGTGTTAGGTGCTGGGTATTAGGCGTGTCTTGAGGCAAGATATTCAGTCGCCCTAACCCCTATTTTTTAACCTCTACAATTATGTTGCGTTCTTGGCATTTTCTCTCCACCGTTATCGGTATTATCTTCCGCCATCCCGTTGCGGGGGTGACTCTCATTCCAATTTTGCCCGATGGCTGTCTCGTTTTGGTGCGCCGTCGGGATACGGGACGATGGGGTTTGCCTGGAGGGATGATTGATTGGGGAGAGGATATTCCTAATACTGCGCGGCGGGAGTTAGCCGAGGAAACGGGTTTAAATTGGGTTGGGATGGGGCGTTTGGTTGGAGTTTATTCGGCACGCGATCGCGATCCCCGACTCCATTCCATTAGCATTGCCATTGAGGTGTATGCTGAGGGCGCGATCGCAGTACGAGATACTGATGAAATTTCCGAGGCTCGAGCCTTTCCCTTGAATGCGCTGCCTGACGGTTCTCTCAGCCACGACCACGACCGCCAACTTCAAGATTACCTCAACGGAGCGTCAACTATTGCTTAGAAGTGATGCTTAATTAAGGCGCAGTAGAAGTCGAAAACCTCCATTTTTAAAACAGACGTTTTCTTGAATATTCAACTTCTTCTCGCCATACCTTGAAGTTGCGCTCCTATGTTTTTAATATTTTTATAATTGTTTAAATTTCGATTTCTTCACTTCAGTAAAGTCGCTAACTCGTTTGTGGAAGTCCCTAAAATACGGGCTAACATCCCGATTTCGTTATTACTAAAGCCGTCTCGAATTTCCATTAATTCTTGAACGGTTTTTCCAAGAATCCGCGAGAGAACTTTGAGTTGTTCGTTGGTGACTTCTTTCCCTCGGTAAATATCGCGCAGTTCCTCGGGCGAGAGGCGGTACGAGTTACAGAAAAAAACAAATTCCTTGTCGGAAACGTTGAGTTCTCTTTGACGGTCTTTTAATAAGTAAGCGATCGCGCGCGTTCCGTGTTCGGGACGTTTGGATTTTTCTAGATACTTTTGGACCAGTTGATTGACTTGGTTAGGCGGTTTTCCCGAACGTTTGAGTAAGTCCAAGCAAGCAATTTGGAGTGCCTTGGTTAAGACCTCTTTCTCTTCGCGCAATTGTTCGCTTTCATTGAAGGTTTCCACAATTCTCGATGCGAATTCGGGCGTGCAAAATCCTACATCCATGTTATTGTAAGTAACGGCGATGTAGGCGCGATCGGGATCGAATTCGATTTGTATCGTCTGGCTTTCTTGTGTCATTAATCTAAAAGGCTCTAGTCTCGATAGCGCGAAAGGGCAATTCTCAGGCTTCAAAAGAGTTAATTTGCTTGCTTCCTAGAGTCGATCCGCAGGCGTTAAGGTTCGAGAACGCAGTTTTTGAGGAATTTTCTAGGAAATGCTTTTATTCTTGCTTTAGAAGTTGGACTTTTCAAATATTTGACGAAGGTATTGTGTTTATTATGATCGCAATTGCCCGTCTTGTCTAGTTTTCAAAATTCCCGGCGGCGCGATCGCGGACAGCCTTTCCCTTTTTGGCGACTTGCGTATTATTAACGATGTATGAAAAAATACTATTTTCAGCTCCCAAATAACAGCAATTACACGCAAACTATAATTAGTGTAACAACAGATACAAAGAAAAGCCACCAGACTCGCCTCCCTTCACAGAAACGACAGCCCGAACCTCTGCACCTATCTGCCCTTCAAAAGCACCCTTTCCCTGACTCATAGCAACTTCAGCGCCCAAACTCTCGGCAAATCCCTTTCAAAATTTTACCCATCTTGAGAACTCTCGCCTAAAATTTAAATAAGGTTACAATTTTTATCAAAAATTAAAGTTATCGCTCATGGGACTCTTTGGATTTGGCAAAAAGCTCGAACTGCCCTCTCGCGAGGAAGCGTTACCCGGACGGACAGAATCGATGCCCGTTCCCGACAGTCACTCCGTCAACGGCAACCCTCTCAAGCCGCCTTTTCCCGAAGGTCTGGAGATGGCAATGTTTGGATTGGGATGCTTTTGGGGTGCAGAACGTAAATTTTGGCAACAAGACGGCGTATTCGCTACGGCAGTGGGTTACGCAGGCGGTTCCACGCCTAACCCGAACTACCAAGAAGTTTGCACCGGTATGACCGGTCACAACGAAGTTGTGTTAGTCGTATTTGACCCCAAAACTGTTACCTACGAAGCATTGCTCAAACTCTTCTGGGAAAGCCACAACCCAACTCAAGGGATGCGTCAGGGAAACGATACCGGAACTCAATATCGCTCGGGCATCTATGTTTACTCAGACCATCAGAAACAACTGGCAGAAGCGTCAAAACAAGCTTACCAGAAGGCATTAAGCGCGGCAGGTTATGGAGAGATTACAACCGAAATTATCCAAGCCCCCGAATTTTACTACGCTGAAGGCTACCACCAGCAATATCTTGCCAAAAATCCCAATGGCTATTGCGGTTTGGGCGGAACAAATGTAAGTTGTCCGCTTCCCAATCCCGTTTCTTTGGCTTAGAGGGCAGAAGGCAGAAGCGCTCCCGTCCCCGCGTCGGCGTAAGAGGTCGGAACCCGCGTCGGCGCAAGACGCAAGGGAACGCCGACAAGCGCAAGGGAACGCGAACCAAAACAGGCAGAAGGCAGAAGGCAGTTGAGCGTTAGCTGACACTCAGCCTAAAGAAGGCAGGCTTCGGCTAACGTTCTGCCTAAAGAAAGCAGAAGGTATTGAGTGGGGGTTGAAAACCTAAAACCTAAAACCTAAAACCTAAAAAATGCGGCTGCTTTCAATTTCCTGCATTCTTTGGGTAATCGTTTTAGCCCGTTCCAACTGCCCCGTTTTCGCAAGTAAGTATCCCGAAGCAGTATAGGCATTCAAAAATAACCCAATGGAATCCTCATTGCTGCGATCGCGTAAAATCGGTTTGAGTTGTTCCCAATCTTCCGGCAAATTTTCCGTTACCCTCACGCGAGCGAGAATTTTCTCTGCTACCTGGAGCGCCATCATGGGATTATTACTGTAGAAAAATAGACGGTAGACTGCAATCCAAACGTCGGGATCGTCGCCGGCTTTCTCCAAGGCTTGATTCATGTACTCCTCTGCTCGGACGCGATCGCTCCAGCATTCAGCCGATAGCGCCAGCAACATTTGAACCTCCTCTGAGGTTTCGCCACCCCAATTCTTCTGGCTAGTAACGCTCATCTCAAACTCTCCCAGGGCGCAACGGTACTCTCTCTACCATGATTATGGCAATTGATTGAGAGGCGATCGCACTGCGTAAAGTATATTTACAGGTTTCATATCAGTGATAAGCACCTCAGCATCTCCTAAAATCCGTTGATGAATGCCCAACTCAGATTTTGCTACACTAAAAAATCAAGGTTAATCTCCCTCAACTCAGCCCACGTATAAAAAACAAATATGTCACCGACCCTGCTCCTCTCCAAAGAACTCCCCAAACTGCAATACTCAACCACGCCAGAACGCTTCGACCTAACCTGGGAAGCCCCCCTCTCCACCCTACTGGGTTTAGGGCGCGCTGCAGGAGCAGACTTTGTTGAATTTTTCCTCGAAAAAACCAACTTTATTGGTGCCTTGGCTGAGGACGATACTCTGACTAGCATTACTCCTCGACTGTCTACCGGTGCGGGCGTGCGCGTGTTTCGCGGTAAAGCCGATTGCTACGTCAGCACCAATGACTTATCCTTCGCTGGGTTGAAATTTGCCCTGGAAAAAGCTCTCGGCATCGTCGGACTGACCATTCCCGCCCCCAACTCCCACGTCCCCGAAATTTACCTAGAACTCCTCAGAGATTATGCCACAGCGCGAAGCAAGGATGCGTGGTTGGGACAGATGAGTTCGATGCAGGAAATGAACGATATTCTGCTGGCAGCCACAGACAAGCTTAACCAAAAAGCGTCCCACGCTCAATCTCGACGCGCTACTTATTTCCGCGACTGGCAAGAAGTGATGGTGGCGGCTAGCGACGGTACGTTTGCTCGCGATATTCGCTTGACGCAATCAGTGGGATTTAATTTGTTGTGCGCCGATGGTGAATACCGCAGCTCCAACGGACAGCGAGATGGGAAAACGAGCAATCCCAACTTTTTACGGACGTGGAATTACGAGAATTCGGCGGAGGATTTGGCAGAAACGGCAGGAAAAATGCTGTATGCCGATTACGTGGAGTCGGGAACCTATCCCATTGTGATGGCGAGTAAGTTTGGCGGCGTAATCTTCCATGAGGCTTGTGGCCATTTGTTGGAAACGACGCAAATTGAGGCGCAAACCACTCCGTTTATGGATAAGAAGGGAGAAAAAATTGCCCACGAAAGTTTGACGGCGTGGGATGAGGGAAGAACTGAAGATGCCTTCGGTACCATCGATATGGATGACGAGGGAATGCCAACCCAGCGGACATTGTTGATTGAAAATGGGATTTTGAAGAACTTTTTGAGCGATCGCGCGGGTTCGATGCGCACCAGCCATCCTCGCACGGGTAGCGGCCGCCGTCAAAATTATACCTTTGCCGCAGCTTCGCGGATGCGCAATACTTACATCGCTCCAGGAGATTACAGTCTTGACGAGATATTTGCGTCCGTTGATAAGGGCATTTACTGTAAGAAAATGGGCGGCGGTAGTGTCGGCCCCACGGGAGAGTTTAATTTTGGGGTGGATGAAGCCTATTTGATTGAAAACGGTAAAATAACAAAACCCCTCAAAGGCGCGATCCTCATCGGCGAAGCCAAGGAAATTATGAATAAAATTTCCATGTGTTCCAACGATTTGGGGCTGGCTGCGGGTTTTTGCGGTTCGGTGAGTGGCAGCATTTACGTTACTGTGGGACAGCCACATTTGAAGGTGGATTCAATTACAGTGGGCGGACGGTAAAGTTTTTAGGTTTTGGGTTTCGGGTTTTGGGTTTTAGGTTCTAGGTTTCAACCTCTCACTGCCCAATGCTCTTACTCTCCTACCTTCTGGTTTCTTTAGGCTGAGCGTTAGCCGAAGTCTGCCTTCTTTAGACTGAGTTTCGGCTGACGCTTGTCGAAGTCAGCAAAGCTGCCCATGTCCAATTCCCAATTCCCAATTCCCAATTCCCAATTCCCAATTCCCCATTCCCAATTCCCCATTCCCAATTCCCCATTCTCCATTCCCCATTCTCCATTTCCCATTCCCCATTCCCCCTAATGAAGAACATTTTAACCAATCTCCTGTTTCCCAAAACTCGCGGATTGCCCCCGATGAGGCGATCGCGTCGCGGTATTACCCTTAAGTCCGAATCTGAATTGGAAGTCATGCGTCGTTCTGCTCGCATTGTGGCGACGGTCTTAAGTGAGATTGCTGAAATAGTAGAGCCAGGAATGACCACTCTAGACTTGGATACTTACGCAGAAAACCGCATTCGCGAGTTAGGAGCAGAGCCAAGTTTCAAAGGGTATCACGGTTTTCCCGCCTCGATTTGCGCCTGTATTAACAGCGAAGTCGTCCACGGCATTCCCAGCCCGAAAAAGAAGATTCGCTCTGGAGATTTACTGAAGGTGGATACAGGCGCGTATCAAGGAGGATTTCACGGAGATTCTTGCATTACAATTCCTGTGGGCCGAGTTTCCGCGCAAGCTCAGCGGTTGATGGACGTGGCGGAAGAGGCGCTGTATGCGGGAATTGCGCAGGTGAAGGAGGGAAATACGTTGCTCGATATTGCAGGGGCGATTGAAGATTGCGCGAAACCGCAGGGGTACAGCGTTGTCGAAGATTATACCGGACACGGCGTGGGGCGCAAGTTGCACGAGGAACCGGCGGTGTTTAACGTTCGCACTCGAGAACTGCCGAATGTGACGTTAAAGGCGGGGATGACGCTGGCAATCGAACCGATTATCAATGGAGGGAAACGGTTTACGAAAACATTGCGCGATCGCTGGACGGTGGTGACAGTGGATAATTCCCTATCGGCGCAATTTGAGCATACTGTGTTGGTGACGGCACAAGGGTATGAAATCTTGACCGATCGCGCGGGTTTGAAGACTCCCTCAAGAGAAGGCGTAGCGATCGATAAATAGATTGAAAAATGCCTAAAACCTTTTCCAACTCATTAAATATCATAGCATCGAGCGTCCGCCAACGTGCGAAGGGCAGAAGATAGAGTTATTTCAATTTAGATTGAGACACTCATTCTATAAATTCTCACTACATATCAATTTCGTCTCCGATATTTCCAATATCTCCTTACTGGCATCTATGTCGAAGCTTGGGGAGCGAGTACGAATACGCTCATTATACCAAAAATCAGGCATTTCCCACAGACTTGCCCAACGTGGAATAAGGGTTTGAGTCGCTGGTGTCTGTCACCACTTTTGAAAACTGCTATATTAGCCATCGCCAATTATTTCTAGCTTGACTTTTTAGTCAACAATCATTAAAATAAAGCTAGTCGGTTGAAAGAAAGGAAAACCCCCCTCCAAATTCATACAGGAGTCTTCTAACTAAAACAAGACTCCAAGTAATTGCAACGATACACTTTGTGCAACAACTTTGAAGTCGTTGCGAGCAATTTTCCGGTGTAAATCTATCGACCGACGGCAAATATTCTTTGAAAAAAAGGCTTAAAACCATGAGTACGGCAGTTGTATCGCGCGCGCTCGTAGAGTGCTGCACGTTAATTTATGTCGAAGTCGATGAAAATTCCAACAAAGTTTGGAAAGGGAGCGTTTACGACAACGGCTCCTTGGTTGTAGAATGGGGCAGAGTGGGCAATCAATTACAAAAGCAAGAGTATACTTGCGGTTCGGTCGATTCAGCCCAGAAAAAACTCCAACGAACGAAACGCCAAAAGTTAAATAAAGGCTATAGCGATGCTCAAATTGTAGCCGATGATGGAGCCGATACAACAATTACGCAGAAAGATTTAGAAGCGATCGCAGCCTCGCAAATTCGATATGGCGAAGACGTGAGAGCGCAACGACTGATTAAATACTTAACCGAAGTCAATATCCATACCATCGTCTCGCAAACCAACATTTCCTACAACGCCGCAACGGGTAACTTTAGAACGCCATTGGGTTTAGTTACGCGCGACGCAATTGCACAAGCGAGGCAACTGCTCGAGCGCATGGCAACGCGCCCGAGAAAAAGCGATCGCGTCCTACGCAAACTCGCTAGTCAATACCTGCGACTAATCCCCCAAAAACTCGGTCCAAAACTCGATGCTTCGATGTTCAGAGATCGACAAGAAATTCAGTGTCAAAACGAACTTTTAGATGCCCTCGATGCTGCACTACTGCAAACACAAAACGATGGTACAATATTTGATTGTACCTTGCGACGCATTCCCGGAAGTACCGACGACGGACGAAAAACATTCCGTTGGCTTCGGCGGTTATACGAATCTAGTATTAACCCCCATCACTACGCAGCAAAATATAAACTTCGGCGCATCTACGAAATCGAAATTCCCTCAATGCAGCGTGCCTTTGCCCTTAAATCGGCTCGAGTGGGCAATGTTAAATTATACTGGCACGGAACTAAAGCGAGTAACTTATTAAGTATTCTCAAACAAGGGTTAATTATTCCACCCGGAAATGCCGCTCAATGTACTGGACGGATGTTTGGCAACGGTATTTATGGTTCCGAACAATCGACTAAATCGCTCAACTACGCGACTCCGTATTGGAACGCTTCGGGGGACGATAACCAACGAGTTTTTATGTTGTTGTGCGAGTTTGCAATGGGACGAGAATATTTTGCGACGGCGAAATCGCGGACTTTTCCCGTTAAGGGCTACGACAGCACCAACGTACAACCGGGAACGGCAAATGTTATCAATCAAGAAAGTATTGTTTACAATACGGAGCAGGTGAATATTAAATATTTGTGCGAGTTTGAGCCGAAATAAGGCTAAGTAGGGACGTTCGATCGAACGTCCCTACGATTAAAACCGTTACGAATGGGTTATACCAAATCTGCACCATAAAAAGCCTAATACCTTTTTCTGTTCCCTGTTCCTTGTTCCTTTATTCTATTAGTTAGTCTGTGAAAACTGGATTTGGTATTAATAAGCTGTTCGGCATTTAAATTACTGACCTGAATTCTCCCAAAGGCACTCTTGCAAGAGGCAACAGGCAATAGGGGATACCCAATTTAAATGTGTTTTAGCTTATTATATAATATCCGCCCCTCTCGCCCATCATAAAAAACATTTCCGGTTTCTCCCCATCCCCCCATTCCCCCATCAGCCTTAACGAGCGGTCATTCAACCGGATTTTATATTATGCGCGACTCCTGTTGTACGACTCCAGACATCGCGGCATTTTGTAACGTCCAGAAAGCTTGTAACTCCTCTAAGGTATACTGCCTGGAACGCAGGCATTGCCGGAGTTGCTCTTCGGCTGCAATGCTCAAGAAATTTTTTTCTAATGCTTCCCTAACGATTTTGCTCATAGAAACCATAAAGTCCTCTTTCGATCCGAAATAGTGAGTTGCGTGCGTGCAAAACGGTTCTCTGACAGCACTCTCACAGCCGATCGCGATCGCTTTTTCTTCTTTGGGGCTACGTTCAGCCTCTAGATGGGATGCGTTGCGCTCCGCTAACGCGCCGTTGTCTTTGTAGGGTACTGCCGCGTCATCTATTCTTTTAGGGCTCCCCTTGTAATGTGATGTGCTGTCAAGTTTACTCAAGCTACTCACTATTAAAGTGAGATTTGTGTAATTTGTCAATCTTTTATGTGATTTTTTACAACTCTTGCCTTTTAAGGAGCCAAGGGGCTTGCCAGGATTGAGAAAAGGAAATAAACTATTTTTGTCTCACATAAATCTCACATAGATAAGGTAAAAACGCGACGAATGTTCCGAGCCCTGCTGTTTCTCAGCTTGGGTAACGCTAGCTTTCGCCTTCTTCTATGGGGCTAAGTGAAGACAATAAGCCCCTTAAACCTAATATTCTTCGAGGCAATAAAGACATGAAATTTGTTTCTAGGATCGCGACATCAGCAGCAATTGCGACAACGGCGATCGCCTGTTTATCCACTGCGGCAGAAGCCAAAACGCTGGATTTCGATTTGCTATTTGAAACATCCAATCAAAGTATGTGGGACACAGGAAATGCCTTAAGTTTTACTGACAACAGGTTCCTGGGAGTGGACTGGGATGAATCTGTAAGTAAAGGGTTTGAAATTCCCCTTCTTTTTGACGAGATTGACATTGGTTTCAGCGCCTTTACCGAGGGGAAAGTGGGTCTTCAAAGTAACCTCGATCTCAGCGGAGGCACTGTAGATGCTTTGATTCCGGTTAACTTGTTCTTAACCCTTCCCGACGAACCCGTATTAAAGGGAGAAACCTTCGTCATTCAATCCGGTTTCTCTTTCGCCAATACTGCAACCTTTGAAACATCGAGTCCCAATGCCTCCTAAGTAGGTGGGCGTAATTAAAAGAACAATGTCTCCAGCTAAAACCCTTATCTGGCAAGGAATACGAATTTCGAGGTTATGCGTTTATTTTTGCCCACCTACTTACAACCTAGACTTTATTTTTGACGTAGCGGCAGGCATTGATGTCAATCCCGGCTTCGATCTAGGATTTAACATCGATAAAAGTGCAAATTTGGTTAGTTTTGATAGTAGCGATCTTTCTTATGACATCGACGGTAGCATTGGCAACCTTGACGTAAGTTTTCCAGAAATTGAAACAATAGGAAGCCTTTCGGGTTCCTATCAACTCACTTCATCTGGAGAAGACGAATTTCTCGAGGGAAGGCTAGATATAGACGCGATCGCGACGAATTTATTAGGCTTGCCCCCACTTCAAGGGAGTAAATCAGTGGATTTACCCGTTGTGGACGATCTCGACTTCAGCTACAACCTTTTAGATATCGAGACAGCGGCGAATCTATCGGTTCTTCAATCATTTTTCTTAACGGGGACCTTGCCCGCCTTGTTTACCCTAGAAGATGGAACCCAAATTCCGTTCAATATTGGAGAAGATATCGCGATCGCGATGCCCGATAATGTTGGGGAATTCCTCGATATTGATGCCTCAATCGATTTCAATGCCCTCTTTAGTAACACGACAAGTTTAGGTCTGGATTGGTTTCTGGATGTGCTGGTAGGCGAGTTTGACCTCCAACTCCCTTTACTTCCAGATTTTTCTGCCGGCCCCCTATTTGAGGAGCGCATAGAACTTGTCGATACTTCCTTTGAGGTTTTCGACACAACGTTTAACTTAGCTGGCTTTAATCAAGAGCAAATTGCTTTCCAAGTCGGGGCTGTTTCCGAACCGACTCAAGGTTCCAACCCAACATCTAACTTAGCTGGCTTTAACAAAGAGCAGATGGCTTCTCAAAGGGAGACCGTTCCCGAACCCGCTTCGACACTAGGCATCCTCGCCCTTGGTACTTTAGGCGCGGCCTCGCTTCTCAAGCGTAAATTAGTAATCAGTAATCAGTAATCAGTTACCACGGACTGCCGATGAGGGTGAAACCCGCCCAGTAATAGGGATGGGATAAATCCTGCGCCTCAAGCTGCTGGGCGATCGCGGGCGGTAGTTGTATTGTGCCGCGCGACGTTTGCAATTGACCCTCTGTCACCCGAACTTCTCCCCGAATCATCGCCAGTTGCGCCTGTCGGAGAGCTTCCCCTTTGGTGCGACTCCCCGGCAGTTGGCTGTAAAATTCGCTCATCAGTCCCAACGTGCCGCTGTCATCAACCTGCCACAAACCGGCTAAGGCTGATTTTACCCCGGCGCGCACCGCTAAACCGGCAAACCCGATTTCTTCCGCTTCGTTGCCGATCGCGGTTTGACAAGCGCTGAGGACGAGGAGTTCGACTTGCGGTCGGTCGTACCATTTTAATTCGCGCAGGTCGTCCAGCCGGAGTTTGCGGTCCCACAGTTGGATGTAGGCATTTTTGGGCGAGAAGTTGGCGTGGGTGGCGAGGTGAATGAGGCGAGAGGCGCTGCGTTGGCGTTGGGTTTTGAGGTTGTCGAAGGTAAATGCTTCGTTGAGAAAGGCGGTTCCCGGCCACAGTTGGCGCGCGATCGCCTCGACTTCGACGGGGACGCTGGGTAAGGATTCGTATCCAACGCGACTAAAATCGGACATTCCCATTGCCAACACGGGGGTCTCTTGGAAGCTGTCGTAGCTGGCATTGGTTAAGCTGACGCTGGGAATGAGGGCAATTTGATACTTTTCGACCAAAAAGCGATCGCCGTCGTGTAAGGCGGCAAAGGGAAGCGATCGCAATCTCCCATTGACCGAAAACATGAGCGCGTCGATGCCTGCCTCTTGCAAATCAGCTTCGATGGGCGCAATCAGGTGTTGGTACAATTCCTTCGCTGCCGACCAGTGCGTCTCACTTAAGTTCTGCGCTTCGCTCCTTAAATCGCCGACAAGCTCTCTGAGTCGGTCATCAGAAAGAGAAACGGATTTGACAACGGGTTTGCCGTCGGGAGTGACGAGGACAAGGGCGACGGCACTCTCGAAGCGCAACCCTTCAACCATAGTATCGGGGTAGGCGATCGCGTAAACAACGGCGGGTTTTTGTCCCGTTTCCCCTTCAATGCGACCCAACATATTTTTGATATCGGTAAGGGAGAGGATGCGATCGCCTAAATTTCCAAACATTCGGGTAAAATCTTCCGTCATCGACCCATCGAGCAACTGCGTCGCCTCTTCCAAGCGATCGCGGTCCAGCAGGCGGATAGAATCCGAGAGCATCTCTGCGGTGACAATGCGACCGTTGCGCGCCGACAGCGTAATACTTCCGTCTCGGTTCTCGGGAGAACGAGTGTCGATTTTCCCCGTCAGAATATCCAACCAAGCGTCCAGGATAACGCGACCGCCACTGCCTTCTCCAGCCCGGGTGTCAATATTTCCCGTTTGAATATCATCTCGGCTGCTGGTTGCAGAAACATTGCCTCCGTTGCCCCCACTCGTACTCGCGTCGATGTCATTCGTAACGACCTCGCGATGCGCCTCCAGCACAACATTGCCCCCATCGCCCGCCGTCGCAGACGTATCGAGATTTTGGGTGCGAACGCTTTCCAACTCGCTGATGGTGAGAATATTACCGCCATCGCCGTCCCTGTAAGAAAACGCACTTTGATCCCCGGTGTCAATACCGCCTCCCGCTCTCAAATGAATGTTTCCTGCATTACCTTCGAGTGCGGCAGTCAAAACCGACCAATTAATCGAAGAAGAGGTAACCGTCTGGTCGGTTCCATCAGCAGCGCGATCGAAGAACTCCCTCAAATTCGTCGTTTCTTGGGGCGGGGACGAGAATATTTCCGATGGAGATGGAGGCGAAGCGGGAGGAGAATTGGGTGCAAGATGGGGAGGTGGCGGTGTCGGTTGAGGATTATTTTCTGTAGGAGAAGTTGGAAGGGGGTTGGGTGGAGACGGCGGGGAGGGGGATAACAGGGGAGGATTGGGTGTAAGGATAGGGGTTGACGGTAGGAATGGCACAAAACCGCGAATCGTGATGTTGCCGTAAAGCAGGCGATTAATTTGAGGAATTACGAATTCGGGAAACTGACGGAAAAAGTCGCGGGTAATTGTTGTCGAACCATTTCTAAAATCAAAGTCTACGCCCTCGCAAAAGAAACCACACTCTTTCCTAATGAAAACTTGTAAATAAGTAGCTATACTAGCGATGCCAATTTCGATTCTACCATCGGTAATCAGCGAGATATCTCCAGCATTCCCCTTGGAGACTCCGGTAATTAGCTCTTGGGTAAAAATCCCTTCAGGAGCAATTAACGTAATATCGCCACCATCGCCAGTTTGCACGAGGGGATTGCCAGAGGAAATAACACCGTTAAGGGTAATACGACCTGTTTCGCTGCGAATAAAAATATCTCCCCCATCGCCAATATAGGGGTTGCTAGATTGAATTCTATTCAAGGTAATATCGCCGATAGCCACTATCGAAATATCGCCGCCATTCGCCACTGAGTCATCCCTGACTCTCGTGTGGATACTGCGGAGCGCGGTGATATTGCCCCCTGCATTGAGGGTAATCGAGCCAGAACTAGAGGGTTTTGAAAACCCTCTTCGCGAGGTAGACAGTTGCTCTGTTGTTAAATCTTGCGTTGTAGCAATATCAATATTGCCTACGCTATCGATCCCTCGGGTTTTAATGCGAGAATTATCGCTATTAAAGTTAGCGCTGCGACTTGTAAAATTCCCTCCTCCCGTCCAAATCTCGGCATTAATATCAATGTTTCCGCCTGCATTCAGAACGACATGGAGAAAATCCGCGTGTTGGCTCTGCGTCAGATCCGTTTGCTCGCCGATATGCTCGTTAATAGTGATATCGTTGTGAGCGTGGAGCGTGAGGGTATTATTTGCCCCACTGCCGCGAAAAAAAATCGGTGCATTGACGACAATATTCCCCGCTTGCGTTCCCCCGCCGCTAGTGGTTAGGGTGACGGAACTGCCTCCTGTAAGTGCGTCGAGAATTAGATTGACGGGAATTTTGGCATCTTCTCCGGTAGCCGTAAAATTTAGGGGATCGATATTAACCGGGGAACTGCCTGCGGGTACGATCTCGATGTTGTAGGGGTCGATGAGCCATTGTCCCCCCGACCCAGCAAATGCAGTCACATCGGGCGTTGTCGTAATTTCCAGTCCTCGCAAACCGCTAGTTTCCACAAAACCGCCATTTCCGAAAATTGGGCCCCCTCGCGCGCTGAAACCGCCGAAAATCCGAGCAATTTCCTCGGCAAAGACGATAATTCGTCCCCCATTCCCCGCTGCAAGTGCGTCGGCGCGCACCATTGAATCTGGACTCACATAAGTGTGACGCACGTTGGGAATCGTCCCCAAACCTCGTTCGTCGCCGCCAATGCGAATAGTCCCACCGCCATTGCCCGAAGCGTCAACGGTTGCGTCGATAAGTGCAACGAGGTTCGTTCCCAGGACATTAACCGTCCCTCCCCTTTGCGAAGAACCACTATTGGTTCCCCCTTTTTGTGAAGGGGGGGTTAGGGGGGGATCGTTATTCGCCCTTTGTGAAGGGGAGGTTAGGGGGGAATCGCTCCTCACATCGAGAGTTCCAGCAACAATGGTGTTGGCTCCCTCTGTGGGAATTTTCACCCCCGAATTGCTCAACTGGACGCTGTTGTCTGGATTCACCCTTACTCCAGTTTCCACGCCAGCATGGGTCAACAAATCGGGTAAATCTAGGGCGCTAAAGGGGACAATCTCTCCATTCGCCTCTCGAGGCGGTTCGATTTCCAAACTCAACAAACTTCCGGGTTGAGAAATGCGCACGAGACTGCTTCCGGGGACGGCACTGAGGGTAATATTGCCGCCGGGTGCAGTTATTGTTCCGGTGTTGACAACGCTTCCCCCCAAAAGAGTCAGGTTGTTTCCCGCTGCTACCGCCAAGTTTCCAGCATTGACAATGGCACCCGGTTGTGCAAAATCGAAAGCAAATTGAGAGGGGTTGCCCGTTAAATTGGCGTAGTCGTTACGGCCGAAAGCGTCGAACCAACCGCCTTGACTCAAACCGATTCCCGTTGCTGTAGTTGCAAAAAAGTCGCCCGCGACGTTTAAACTTGCACCCGAACCGAAGATAATTCCGGCAGGATTCATGAGGTAGAGGTTGGAGTTACCTCCCGTCACTTGGATTAAACCGTTGACAATAGAAGGATCGCCATCGACAACTCGACCTAAAATGTTTTGAATGTGAGGCGCTGACAGAAAGTTGGCGATTTGGTCTGAGGAGAGTCCAAATGTCTGGAAACTGTGAAAAAGGTTTGCGCCGTCATCACTCAAAGTTCCACCTTGGATGTTGAATTGTTCGCCATTTTGTAAGATTAGAGTTCCTGTCCCGTCGGCAGCAGGATGAATCGTTTGCGCGGAAATAGGAGTTGCCAATGTCCAAAGTCCGAGTCCGGTAAGAATAGCAGTGAGATTGAATTTCATGGAACTTTTCTTTTGAGTAGATGCTTGTTTCTTAATGGGTAATATCGTTGTTTGCTCAATAATGACCAGACTTGAATTTTGCCCTCATCCCCCAACCCCTTCTCCCAATTTCGGGGGAAGGGGAGCTATTAGAAGAGGGATTTAGAGAGAAGGCTTCACTCATTCGTCAGTTAAAGGCTTTGAGATAATCATTAAGCTGAGAAGGAAGTTCGTCGAGAAGGGGTTTTAGACGGTCGAGTCGCGAAGAACTTACGAGCCTTCTTGAATGGGCTAATTTCAGCAAACTCACTGTTTCGCAGAGCGAACCTCGAGCAACACGAATACATTGCCGATTGTCTTTAAAATTCAAACGCCCTTTTACTCCTGCAATATTAGTACAGATGCTATCTGCTGCTCGGACAAGCTTCTTGCCCAACGTTTCTTTCGCAAAAATTTCCCAAGTTGTCACCATGTCCCAAATCTCGTTAGCTAGTTTTTCCGATAGGAGTTCGATCTCCAAATCTTCAATTTCCGGTTGTTTCGCTCTTGACTTTTGGCTAACTTTGAGCATTATCTAATTTCCTCTTTTTGATTGTCTATTACCCGTCACCGATCGCGCTGAATTTGTTCGATCTGTACTTGCAATTCTCCGGCGCGCCGGGAATTTCCTAATGTTTGATAATTGGCTTGGGCCTGTTGGAGTTGGTTAATCGCTTTGTCGGGTTCTTGGAGGAGGCGATAAACGGTTCCCAGTTTGCCTTGGAGTTCGGCGGTTTCGGCGATCGCGTCGGTTGGCATTTGCGCGATCGCCTCGAGGTAATATTCGGCGGCGAGGGGAGGAAAGCGGATATCTCGGTAGCGATCGCCCAGTTGGTGGTAAACTCGAGCAGTTGCGCTTCCTTCGGCAATTCGAGATTCCAGCAGCGCGATCGCATCGGCGTATAACTCTTTGCTGGCGTAAAATTCAGCTAAGGCTAACACTTTCGCTTCTCCCGTTAACCCTCGAGTTTGCTGGGTTGCCAGACTTTGAATTTCTTCGCGATCGGGGTCTCCCAGCACTCGAAATTTCCAACCTTTCAACTCCTCTTCTGCTGAAGATGCGCCAGTGTCGTTGACATTAACAATTACGTCATAAACCCCCGGTTCTAAAGGAATTTCTCCGCCATATCTCACTTCCGTTTCCCTCACTTCTGCCACTTCCCAAATTAACTCTCCATTTCCTCGTTTCACGCGCACTCGATAAGACGTTGCGCCTTCTACGGGGTACCAGCGTAACAGGGGGTTGCCATCGAGAATATTCGTGCTGCGAGGACTGATGAGATAGGGAATATCGGCGAAAATAAATGCTGTTTCATCGCTACGCGATCCTCCACAAATACAGCCGTCGGGCGAGGGCGAACATCCAATGTCGCATTGATTAGCCGCCGAAGACTGACGATGAAAAAAAGGCGATTTCAAACCCGATAAACTCGGACTTCGCAACGGTTTAATCCGCGCAGTAACGCCAATTTGAGAAGATGCCAGTAGGGGCAAGGTTGCCAGCGTTAGAGGTAGAACCGATTTAAATTTCATTAATGCCTCCCTGATGCTTAAAATATCGACGTGCTTCGTTTTGCAATGCTTTTATTTCGGGCTTTTCCAATAGGTTATGATACTTATGGCACTTTGTCCAAACTTTTTCGATTTTAATTTCAGATTCATTTGTTTCTTGATAAACTTTGGCTAACCAGCAGTAGGGATCTGGCTGGGGTTGAGGGAATTGATTTTGCAATACAATCGCGGCTTCTAACGATTGTTGTGCTTCCTCATAGTTTCCCTCTTTCAAGGCAAGCCAGCCCCAGTTTTTTGCTAAATCTGCTCGAACTTCGGGAATCAGCTTTTCCTGCCATCCAGGACCGTATATTGGATGTTGTTTAGCAACTGGAATTAACTCAAATCCTGTTTTTAAGTTTGCTTTTGCGCCCGAACTATCGGTTTCCAGAAGAAGCTGCAAGCGACTGAGGTTATTCAGCCCTTGAATGAGGAGAATAATATTATCATCGTTGGGGTCGTCATTGTTCATGCGATCGCCCACGGATTGAATTATTTCTCTATATCTTTCCCGGGCGCATTGAAAATTAAATTTTTCTTCACAAATTAAACCTAAAATGCGATAACTCAAAGCATTTTCAGGATTCAAGATTAAGGAGAGTCGAGAATACCATCTCGCCCGCTCCAATTTTTTCTCCTGGTAATTTTCTTCTGCCAGGGATGTCAGTTTTGTGTCCGTTCGTTTTAAGACAAATTCGTTCAAAGTCGGCAAAGCTTTGATAAAAACAGCTAACCCCATCAACAATCCAAACCATTTTATTCCAAATTTTAGCGTCGAACTCTTGGAAGAATTGACTTTATGTAACTGCTGCAACTGTTGCATTACCTTTCCCGTATCGCGCGGTCGTCGATTGGGATTAGTATCCATCAAATCGTCAATAAAATTAGCAAAGGTTCTATCTATTTTTCCCTTGACTTCCCTTCGCCAGAGCAAACGCCCGGTTTGTTTGTGTGTGGCAAAGTCGAGGGGATTTTTAGCCGTTAAAAGATAGACAAATGTTCGTCCCAACGCAAAAAAGTCAGATTGGGGAACAGCCTTTCCCGTAAACTGCTCGGGCGCGGCATACCCCAAGGAACCGATTTGCGTTTCTGCTAAACTTTCCATCCCCACAATCCCAAAATCAATCAAAGCGATGTTCCCGTTAGGCTGAAGAATTAAGTTAGAGGGTTTGATGTCTCGATGTAAAAAATTATGACGGTGAAGAAAATCTAAGACTTCCACAATTTGCTTCAACCAAGCTAAAGCTTCGTGGCGCGCGATCGCGCCTTGCTCGTAAATCCAATCTTCTAGATTTTGCCCTTCAATTTTTTCCATCACTAAACCGTATAGTTTTTGATTATCTTGCTGGATTGGAATGGGAAAATAACCTTCTGTATTAATACTGGGGATACCTAAATATTTACCTCGATTTTGGTAATGTTTTTTATAATCATTCAGCAAAAATAGAATATGAGCCTCTTTTTTAAAGCGTTTGACTAAATCGGGATTATTAACGTATTTTAAAACTTTTAAGACTTTAACAATTCCCCAATTTTCCCAATCTTCAACCTCAAACACTTCTGTAGGATGATTGGGATTGGGATTTCGCAAAGGTTTGACAATGCGATATCGGTTCTGAACTAGCAAAGGAGTGCCGCAAGTTTGACAGAATTCAACATCGTCAGAATTTTGGCGATGAGAACATTTGGGGTTAATGCAGTAACTCATGACTTTTCTAGTTCTACCACTAATAGTTCTAGATTCTCGATCGCTCGTTTCAAATCGGAAGTGGAGTTTTTCTTGAGTTGCGCGATCGCGCTTTTCAATGCGTCCAAATTTTTCGGGTTCTTTTGAAGATTGATCGCGAGCTTTTCGGTCAGTTGAGGGAGTAACGACTCCACAGCAGAATCGAGACTATCGCTGACGGGATAATAATTCAAGATAGGAGAGATTTCTTGAGGAATAGGGTGAATGAGTTGCAAAATTCCTTGTAAAATCGATTGAACTAAATGGTTGGAAAAATAGCGTCTAATTAATCGAGGTAAAGAAAAGACCGTTTTTGAATTGAAGTTGCTCTTTTCCAGTAACGACCGCCGATCGAGAGAACTGAGAATCGACAACAATTGATTTTCTTCTAATTGCGTTCGCTCATAAAATTCTTGTAACTGTTTGGTGGTTGTTGGCTTTTTCTGAATTGCCAGCCAATAGGCTAAATATTTTTCCGCCTCAGCAAATCTTTCAAACTCCTGCTCGAGTAAAAAAGTTAGATAAGTTGACTGGGATAAAGACGCGGACAAACTCAACTGCGGCTTTAAAAATTCCCCAACTCGATTTTGATAGAGGTTTTTGAGAATGGAAGCGACCATCTTGACCGCAAAGGGATTGCCTTGATGCAGTTTAATCAATTCTTCCCACTCATTCGTTTTTTCGATCTCTTTCTCTTTCAAAATTTCCCGTGCAATTTCTGTCGAGCCTTCAAGTTTGAGAGACTTTACTTTTGCGCCTTCTAATTTAACCCAATCCGTCAGTTTTTCCGAACTGATGAGTAAAATACAACTGCCATGACGCTCTGTGGCAATTCTCTCAAAGAAGTCGCCGTACTCTTCAAACCCAGAGGCGTAATGACCGGCAAGTTTTTCTCGACCAAAGATATCTTCGAGATCGTCTAAAACGATTAATCCGCGTTTTTCTCTGAGGTTATTCATCAGTTGAGAAATTTGCCCATTGATATCCTTGGATGCAGGAGAAGTCTGAAGAAAAAGAACTTCAAGTAAATCTGATAACAGTTCCGATAATGTGGGTTTGTGGCGCAGCGATCGCCAAATGATAAAATCAAACTGCGATTCTACCGTTTGTACCCATCGAACCGACAGCCAGGTTTTTCCCATTCCCGCCATTCCGTAGATCGCGATGAGGCGGTCGTTGCGATCGCAATATTGCTGTAACTGTCGTAATTCTGCCTGTCGTCCGTAAAAGTAAGAGGATTCCACTTCCGGCGCGCATCCCCAGTCTAAAATTCCCTCGGCAGGAAGGGTCGGCGAAGAGACAGGTTGCTGCTGTTTTTGGTACTCTGTCATTAAGCGTTGCTGTAGCTGTGCGAGTTTCCCCGGCCCTCTACCGCGAATTCCGAATTTTTTGTACACTTCACCCAAACGCTTGCGCGCTGCTTGGGGTTGAATTCCCAAGCGACGCGCGATCTCGTCGAGGTTACTTCCCTCGTTCAAGGCGCGAGATAAAACCTCTAGTTCTTTATCTGATACTCCATAGGTTAATGCAATTTCTTCGAGAAACTCTTGTGAAATCCACATTTCTGCTCAATTCTCACTTTAGGCTCTTTCCATAGTACCTCATATAAGTGAGTTTAGACTGAGTTTAAAGTTTATAATGAAAATCGCGATCGCGCAGCGCGTATCGGGACGACATCGCGCGCTGCAATCGTCCAATAAATTGACACTCTTTGACGGGGGAACTGGGCGATATCAAAGCCGCACCCATCGCCCATTAAAAAACATTTCCGGTTTCCCCCCATCCCCCCGTCAGCTTTCGGTCAGCGTTCCCTTGCGCTTGTCGGCTACCAGGTGCTAGGTCGGCGTTCCCTTGCGTCTGTCGCCGACGCGGGTTCCGACCTCTTTCGTCCGACGCGGGGTCTGACCTCTTTCGTCCGACGCGGGGTCTGACCGACTTAACTTAGGTCATTCAACCGGATTTTATAACAGGGTGTCGGGGGAACGGGGGGCTCGATCTGTAGCTTAAGTTTCGGGAATTGGTATAACTTGCTGCGCTTGGAACTGAAATAAGTCGAACGCGCGATCGCGAAATTTCTCCAATTCGACGATCGCGCGCGACAGTTTGAAGTGAATGGGAAGGAATGGCTCAAATCATTGCAACAATTGTACTCGCTAAGGCTTGGATGTGGCACGCGATCGCGTCCGCCATCCAATGGGTTGCCGGCCAACTATCCACGACCATCCCCGCACATAGCAGCATCATGTACAAAATCGAAAACTTGAACGCAGACTTGGCTAAACCCTTATCAGACGGTGCTTGTTTGAGTTGCCACGCCTTGCGCAGAAAGAGGGTTCCCAACACCGCAGCAAATACGCCATACACCGCTCCCGAAACGCCTAAAGGATAAATTAACAAAAACGTAGCGGGAACCACCAATACAGTGTAAATCCAAATTTGCTGGACAGTTGTTTCTTCACCTTCTACCACCGGCAACATCGGCACGTTCACTTGGGCGTAATCGTCCTTAATCATCAACGCCAATGCCCAGAAATGGGGAGGAGTCCACAGGAAGACGATAGCGAACAATAGCCAAGCCGCCCAACTCACCTCTCCCGTTACCGCCGCCCAGCCGACTAACGGTGGAATCGCCCCCGCCGCGCCGCCGATGACGATATTTTGAGTGGTGTGGCGTTTGAGGAAATGGGTGTAAATGACCATATAAAACCCAATACCCGACAGGGCTAACAGGGCAGCAGGGAGGTTGGCAAATACAGTCAAGATGGTAAACGAGAGACAGCCCAATACCAGTCCAAAAATTAGGGCGTGGCGGGGTTGGACGCGGCCCGAAGGAATGGGACGCTTGCGGGTGCGCGTCATTTCGTAGTCGATATCTTGGTCGTAGACGCAGTTGAAGGTTTGGGCGGAAGCTGCTGCTAGGGTTCCTCCCGCCAGCGTTGCCAGCATCAGGATGGGATCCACTTGTCCTCCCGAGGCAATGGACATAGCGGCGGCGGTGGTAATTAAAAGGAGGGGAATGATGCGAGGTTTGGTGAGTTGGTAGTAGCTTTTGAGGATGTCGCGGAAGTTGTCGTGGAGGGGAAAAAGTGTTGTCCCAGTCATTCTAGTGGTTCCTTAATCAATTTCTAGGGTCGGGGATCGAGGGGATTTTGTAGCGCTTAGGCGGTTTGGGTACGATCGCGCAGGGCAATAACAGTGAAGGCTACCAAAACGCCCAACAGCGCTGCGCCAACGGCTTGATGGCTGACGGTGAGGGGTTCGACTTGTAAGTGGAGGTAAAAAGTGGCAACGCCGAGCAAAATTTGCAGGACGACGAGACTGGCTGCTACTTTTGCCAGAGTTCGCAGGATGGGATGGAGAGCAGGGGTTCGCCATGCGACGACGACCGCAGTTAGGGTGGCGACGGTTGCGGGGACGACTCCGATGATGTGGCTGTTCATGACGGCGCACAGTTGGCTTCCTGCAAGACATTGATGGAGGGCCCACCGCGAACCGACTAAAGCGCCCAGTAGACTTTGGAAATAGATTAAGAGAGCTGCGGTTAATCCCATCCAAGGTAATTTGCCGGACGCTCCGGTGCCTTGGTAGGGGAGTAACATTGTCGCGATCGCGATTAAGGTACAGAAAAAGACCAGGGCAGTTCCCAAGTGGGCGGTGACGATATCGAAGCGCAACAGTTGCGTGACCGTTAAGCCGCCTAATACACCTTGGAAGACAATTGTCAAGAGGGCAAAAGCGGAAGCCCAAGGCAGCCATTTGGGGAGAACGCGCCGATACCAGAGGGATAAACCGACGAGGGCGAGGGCGCTGAAGCCGATGAGGGCGGCATCGAGGCGGTGAAACCACTCGAGGAAGACCCGAAGGTTCATTTGGGCCTTCGGTATCCACTGACCGTAACACAGGGGCCAGTCGGGACAGGCGAGTCCGGCGTTCATGACGCGCGTTGCACTACCCACTGCCATTAAGAGCCAGGTCGCGATCGCGATTTTCCAAACCAGGCGGCGAATCCAATCTACGGGCTGCGAGGTTGTTGAAGGGGTCGCTATTTTTGGCTGAAGGACGGATTCGGTCATTGTTCGCTCTTTTTGTTGAAGTTTACCTCGTTGCGAGCGGACGCTCTTCGCTCTCTCGTGGGGGAGAGGGGGGCATCTAAACTTCGTAACTTCTTACTAATATCTGCCGTTTTTACGCGATCGCGGCATTATTTTAGGGAATCTTCAGATTAAGTCTTGGAATGTTCTTACATTTTTTCGCAGTTCTCGATCCAAAAACTTAAAGAAAATTAACGTAAAGTCGTTTTCCTTAAAAATCGAAATAAATATATTGCAGTCCGCCTTCGGGGGCAAACAGCCAGACTGCCAACAAACCCAAGGGGACTAAAAGCATTTTGACATTGCCTTGGAGCTGAAGCTTGAACCCGCTGCGAAATAGATGTCCTATGCCCA
>JAXHVQ010000085.1:0-25881 GCA_034189065.1 Cyanobacteriota bacterium | reverse complement strand
GGCGGATGCGTTATTTGGCAAGCGAGGGGAGATTAAAGAGGCGCGCGATCGCGCGTGCTAACCAAGAGGTAAGTTACTTATTACAAAGAATCGAAACTTACCCCGGATTAACCATTTTAACCACCAATCTCAGACAATCGATTGACGAAGCTTTTGAAAGGCGTTTGAAATTTATTGTCGATTTTCCCAAACCCGATTATTGGGAGAGAAAGGAGATGTGGGAGCGAATGTTTCCTCCCCAAACGCCGACACAAGGGTTAGATTTCGAGTTGCTGCCGAGGTTAAATATTTCGGGGGGAAGTTTGGCGAATGTTGCCCTCGAAGCGGCGTTTCGTGCTGCGGCTTCAGGGGAGGCGGTTCAAATGAAACACCTCCTCGCTGCGGCTAAGGCCGATGCCCAACGCATGGGACGACAGATTCATAAAAGTGAAACCGAGGGTTGGTGCTAACAAAAAAGCGTTTGATTTTACGTCCTCCTAAAATTCACAATCCCCCAGAAAACGAGCAACTCTCCTATCAATCCTCATACTCCTCCATTCCCGCACAAGAACAAACCAAATTGCGATCGCCAAAGGCATTATCAATTCGTCCCACCGGCGGCCAATACTTAAACTCCTTAGTCCAAGGCGCGGGATAAGCTGCCTCTTCGCGGGAGTAGGGATGGGTCCACTCGCCGCACAACAGCACTTCTGCCGGATGGGGGGCATTCTTCAGCGCGTTATCTTCCCCATCTATTTTACCCGCCTCAATTGCCTCAAATTCGCGACAAATCGACAGCATCGCGTCGCAAAAACGGTCTAACTCCTCCTTAGACTCGCTTTCGGTCGGTTCCACCATCATCGTCCCAATGACAGGCCAAGACATGGTAGGGGCGTGAAAACCGTAATCCATTAACCGTTTTGCCACATCATCCACCTCAACCCCTGCGCGTTTTTTCATAGGTCGCAGGTCGATGACGCACTCGTGGGCGACAAATCCCGACTTCCCTTTAAATAAGACGGGATAAGCCTCATCGAGACGATGGGCCATATAATTGGCGTTGAGAATTGCCGCTTCGGTGGCCTTTGTCAGCCCCTCCGCCCCCATCATCGCGATATACATCCAAGAAATAACCAAAATACTGGCACTTCCCCAAGGGGCAGCCGCAATTGCACCGATGCTCTCTTCGCCCCCAAGTTCGACAACGCCATGTCCGGGAAGGAAGGGAACCAAATGGGCTGCAACACCAATGGGACCCATGCCCGGACCGCCGCCGCCGTGGGGAATGCAGAAGGTTTTGTGGAGATTGAGATGGCAAACATCTGCGCCAAAATCTCCCGGACGACACAGCCCGACTTGGGCGTTCATATTTGCGCCGTCCATATACACCTGTCCGCCGTGGGTATGAACCAGGTCGCAAATTTCGACGATTCCCGCTTCAAATACGCCGTGGGTGGAGGGATACGTCACCATCAAAGCGGCGAGGTTGTCGCTGTGTTTTTCGGCCTTCGCCTTCAAATCTTCCAGGTCGATATCCCCCTGGCGATCGCATTTTACCGCGACGACTTTCATGCCGCACATCACCGCGCTGGCCGGGTTCGTACCGTGGGCGGATTCGGGAATCAGGCAAATTTTGCGGTGTCCTTCGCCGCGATGTTCGTGATAGGCCCGAATAACTTGCAAGCCTGCATATTCCCCCTGAGAACCCGCGTTGGGTTGCAGCGATATTCCCGCAAATCCCGTAATTTCCCCAAGCCAGGTTTCCAACTGCTCGAAGAGAACTCGATAGCCCTGGGTTTGGGAATGGGGGGCAAAAGGATGAAGTTTGCCAAACTCCTGCCAGGTAACGGGAACCATCTCTGCGGTGGCGTTGAGCTTCATGGTACACGACCCCAAGGGAATCATGGAGGTGGTGAGAGAAAGGTCTTTAGTTTCCAACCGATGCAGGTAGCGCAGCAGCTCGCTTTCGGAGTGATAGCGGTTGAAGACAGGCGCGGTGAGGTAGGTCGTGGCGCGCTTAAAGGGTTCGTAAAAGTCGGTTTTAACTTCTCGTTCCAGGTCTTCGACGGTGAAGGGGAGGGTTTGGCGGTTGGAAAATACCGTCCATAGGTCGAGAATATCTTGTAAAGTGGTGGTTTCATCCAGGGAAATACAGACAAAACCGGGTTCGACGAGACGAATATTGATTCCGTTTTCTTCGGCAGCTTGGACGACGGCTTTCGCCCCCGCTTCGCCGACGCAGACGCACACGGTGTCGAAGAAGGGAATGTCTTCGATGGAGTAGTTGAGGCGCTTGAGACCGGTGGCGAGGAGAACGGCGAGGTTGTGGACGCGCTGGGCGATCGCGGCCAGTCCTTGGGGGCCATGATACACGAGATAGGTCGAAGCGATGACGGCGAGCAACACTTGGGCGGTACAAATATTGCTGGTTGCTTTTTCGCGGCGAATGTGCTGCTCTCGGGTTTGCAGGGCGAGGCGCAGGGCGGGTTTGCCTTGACGATCTTTGGATAAACCGACAATACGTCCGGGGATGCTGCGTTTGTACTTTTCCTTGGTGGCGAAGTAGGCAGCGTGGGGTCCGCCGTAGCCCAGGGGAACGCCAAAGCGTTGGGTGCTGCCGACGACAATATCGGCTCCAAATTCCCCAGGAGGGGTGAGGAGGGCGAGGCTGAGGGGATCGGCGGCGACGGTGGCGATCGCGCCCATTTCGTGGCACCGTTGGATAAAGTGGCGGTAGTCGGCAACTGCGCCGTAGGTGTCGGGATATTGCAGCAGCGCGCCAAAAATAGGCTCGTCGAACTCGAAGGCATAGTAGGGCGCGATCGCAATTTCAATGCCCAAGGGTTGGGCGCGAGTGGCGACAACTTCGATGGTTTGTGGGTGACAGGTGTCGGCAATAAAGAAGGTGTTGGATTTATTTTTGCACAAGTTGTAGCTCATGCTCATCGCTTCGGCAGCGGCGGTTCCTTCGTCGAGGAGGGAAGCATTGGCGATTTCCATCCCTGTCAAGTCGGCAATGGCGGTTTGAAAGTTGAGGAGGGCTTCTAAGCGTCCTTGGGCGATTTCGGGTTGGTAGGGGGTGTAGGCGGTGTACCAGCCGGGATTTTCCAGGATATTGCGCTGGATGACGGGCGGCGTGATGCAGTCGTGGTACCCCATGCCGATGTAGGAACGGTAAATTTTATTTTGGGCAGCGATCGCCTTAAGCTGGGCTAGGGCCTCATCTTCGGTTTGGGGAGGGGGAAGATCCAGGGGAGATTGGCGGCGAATGCTTGCGGGAATGGTCTTTTCGAGCAAATCCTCCAGAGTCGCAACACCCAACGCTTCGAGCATTTCCTCGATTTGTTCGTTGTCGGGACCAATATGCCGTCTGGCGAACGAATCAGACGATGACAGCGCTGTGGCGGGGGTTGAAGGGGATTCGGAGGGAGCGCCGAGAAGCAGTTGGCGATCGCATTCGTCGAGACGAGAGGATAGGTCTAAATTCGACATTCTGAAGTTTTGTAATTTAAAGGACGTTTAACGAAAGGTACCAGCCGCAGCTCGCAATTTCTTCTTATTTTTTAACAAACCTCGAACCTAAACTGTGTTGTTCGCAGCAGTTTTTTTGAGAACAGGTCGGTAAACGGCGACAAATGATAAATGACTGAACTAGGTTTTAGGTTTTAGGTTTTAGGACCAAGGACAAACGACCAAGAACCAATGACCAATGACCAAGGACAAATTTACACCAATTCTCACGCATTCTAACTACACATAAATTTTATCCCCCCATCCCCCGCTCTCCCCATCCCCCGCTCTCCCCATCCCCCGCTCTCCCCATCCCCCGCTCTCCCCATTTGTAGTCGAAGTTTGGGAAATTAGTATTACTCCCCTTCCACCTGCGCGCGGTACTCTTCAGCGCTTAAAACCTCCTCCAGTTCTTCATCAGGTTTATCCAAACGCACTTTAAGCAACCACCCGTCGCCGTAGGGGTCATCTCCAATGGATTCGGGAGAATCGAGCATTGCCTCGTTGCGTTCGACCACCGTACCGGAAATCGGCGACTTCAAGTCTTCCACCGCCTTAACCGATTCAATGGTACCGAAGGTATCTCCCAATTCCAAGTTCTCCCCTTCGTCGGGAAGTTCGAGGAATACAATATCTCCGAGTTGGTCGATGGCGAAGGCGCTAATGCCTACGGTCACAATGTCGCCATCCACGCGCGCATATTCGTGGGTGTCTAGATATTTAAGATCGTCAGGGTATTCCAAATCCATCTTATTGGCTCTCAATTCTCGTAGGACGTACAGATTTAGATGAGTTTCGAGTCGCGATCGCAATCTGCGCTCATCAATGTACCAGAAATTCGACCCGTTCCCAAGACACTACCCGGCAATCGGGTTAACCCAAAGAAGCCGCAAACTGGTAAAATTGCTTGAAGATCCCCATTGTTGCGTACATTGTAAAAGAAGAGAACCCTAGCCCTATGAAAGTTGGCGATCGCGTCCGAGTGACTGAATCTGTTGTTGTCTACCACCATCCCGAACATAAAAAGGAGCCTTTCGATCTTAAGGGCATGGAAGGGGAAGTGAAAACCGTGGTTGTCGAATGGCAAGGCAGACCCGTTAGCGCAAACCTTCCGATCCTCGTCCAATTCAATAAAAAGTTTAAAGCTCATTTTCGCGAAAATGAGTTGGAAATTTTTTAAGACTCAAAGTTGATTTTTAGTGCAGGGCGAACTGAAAACTTGCGTTTTTTGTCATTTGTCGTTCGTCCTTCGTTCTTTGTTAGGTCAATATTAAATTTATACATTTTATTAGAGAATCAGAAAGAGTGCGATCTCTGTTGATATAGCGTTAACCCATAAAATATAAACAGTAGAAGAGCCTTACAAACTTTTAGTCACTTCTCAAAGCCTCTTGAATTCTTGAATTCTTCCATTCTTGAATTTTTCCATTCTTCCGAAGAACCGAGCGAGTAGGGACGTTCAATTGAACGTCCCTACGTTGAAACGGTTTACATCCCGTTCAGAAATGCTATATATCATTATGCAACCTCAGTGGCAAATCCTCCCGGTTCCCCACATTCCCGAGGCGTTTATTGACGCAGTGAAACCTTACGTGCCGACTTCTGAGGGCAAGTACGCGGCACAACTTCTGTGGCAGCGCGGTATCCGAGACCTCGCACAACTGCCGGGGTTTACGAGCCCCGATGCTTACGAACCTTTGAGTCCTTTTGAGTTTGGACAGGAGATGAAGTGGGCGGTAAATCGCCTCGTACAAGCGCGCGATCGCGCCGAAAAGGTGACGATTTGGGGCGATTTTGATGCCGATGGCGTTACGTCAACGAGCGTTTTGTGGGAGGGATTGGGGCAATTTTTACCGCAACGGCAACAGCTCAATTATTATATCCCCAATCGGTTTACGGAATCTCACGGTTTGAATGAGGATGGCATCCAACGACTTGCTGCCGAGGGAACGACACTCATCGTTACTTGCGATACGGGAAGTACGAATTTAAGTGAAATAAGCTACGCAAAATCCCTGGGAATCGAGATAATTATCACCGACCACCACGCTTTACCCGCAGAACGTCCCGAGGTTGTCGCAATGATTAACCCCCGTTATTTTGCCGAAAGTCATCGCCTCTACAATCTTTCGGGCGTAGCCGTTGCCTATAAATTAGTGGAGGCAATGTATGCAACGCTACCTGAAGTTCCGCAACACCCCTTAGAAGATTTATTGGATTTAGTCGCGATCGGTTTAATTGCCGATTTGGTTCAATTAAGTGGCGACTGTCGGTATTTAGCGCAGCGGGGAATTGCCCGGTTGCAACAACAAGTGCGAAATCCGACTCGTCCCGGCGTTGCTAAGTTGTTAGAGTTGTGTCGAAGAACCGGCGATCGCCCTACGGATATTTCTTTCGGTCTAGGACCCCGTATCAACGCGGTAAGCCGCATTCACGGCGACGCTCATTTTTGCGTAGAATTACTAACCAGTCGCGATGCCCAGCGCTGCCACGAGTTAGCGATGGAGACGGAATTGGCGAACGCGCGCCGCAAGGAGTTGCAAAAGAATGTAGAAAAGTCGGTAAAACAGAAACTCCAACAAGTAGATATTTCAACCAGTAGCGTTATTGTCCTGGAAGATGGGCAATGGTCGGGAGGCGTATTGGGATTAGTGGCGGGTCAAATTGCGCAAGAATACGGTCGTCCGACGATTTTGTTGAGTACGGGGGAGGAAGGAACCGAAGAATCAGGGAGTTTAGCTCGAGGTTCGGCGCGATCGGTGGGTAATATCGATTTGTACGAGTTGGTGAAGTCCCAAGAACAGTTGTTACATCGATTTGGCGGACATCCCTTTGCGGCGGGGTTGAGTTTGCCGGTGGAAAATATCCCTTTGTTTCGAGATGCGATCGATCGCCAGTTGAAAGCCATTTTAGTAGGAGGAATGACGGCACAATCGTCAGTACAAGCAGACTTGACGGTGACGGTAGCCGAGTTGGGAAAGGAATTATTTCAGGAGTTGAGTATTCTCGAACCGTGTAGCATGGGAAATCCCGTCCCGAAGCTGTTGATTCAAAACTGTTGGTTTGAGGGAGTTTGGAATAAAAATTCCGCCGATACGAAAGGGAAAAAGGTGCAATATATTAAAACCCATTTTAAAATTTGCGACGATTCGCGTCCGGGAGGGTTTGCGGGGGTGTGGTGGGGACATTATCGCGAAGAATTGCCTCAAGATCGGCGTTGCGATGCGATCGCGGAGTTGGATTTCAACAGCCATCCCAGTACCAGGGATTATGAAATTCGGTTGGTTGCCGTTCGGTTGGCAGAGAGTGAAGAAGGGGAGAGTCTGGCGTTGAGGGAAAACGCGATCGCGGACTGGCGAGGGGATAGCGCGCGCCACGAAGAGGATTCTTCATCCTACCTCGTTTTAGAAGACTGTCCCCTCAGTTGGAACGAACTGAACCAAGGCGCGCGGACAGCGATCGCGCAATGTCGCAATCTCGCCTTAGCGTATCCGCCGCCGCCGCCATTGAAACCCGAACAAGTTTGGTTGCAACTGGTGGGAATTGCTAAATATCTTAGCCGAACGGGAGAAACGGCGACTCTCCAACAGCTTGAGGCGAAATTAGGATTGAGTCGTCCGACGGTGGAAGGGGGACTTACCGCGTTGCAAGCCTTGGGATTTGAGGTGGAACGCGATCGCGTTGTCTTAAAATTGCGTTGGCATGGCGAAGCAAATGTAGCGAATGAGACAGCAATTTCTACCTTTCTCGCGCGGGTGGAAGAGGAACAATTCAAGCGTCACTATTTTTATCGCGTTCCCCTCGAAACTATACAGGCAATAGTTAATAATGAATAATGAATAATGAATAATGAATAATGAATAATGGTTGATTATTAGTTATGGGAAATACTGTTAAGGAGAAGTCATTTGCATTTGCGCTAAGAATTGTTAAATGATATCAGTATCTAACGGAACGTAAAAAAGAATATGTCTTGAGTAAACAGGTTCTAAGAAGCGGCACAGCCATCGGCGCATTAGTTCGCGAATCTGAATACGCCGAGAGCAAAGCTGACTTTATACACAAATTCGCGGTCGCCCTCAAAGAAGCCAACGAAACCAAATATTGGATAGAATTACTTCATCAGTCCGGCTACATCAACACCAAAAGCTTCCAATCCATTTGCACTGACCTCACCGAAATTCTCAAACTCTTAACTGCGATTGTAAAAAGAGCAAAAGAAAACAAAAAGAATAACAGATAAGTAGGTGGGCGTAATTATCCGTCAAATAGCGATTGAGATTCGTTTATTGTAAAATCTTTGTTGTAGCTGGCTTTCAGCTTTATTTTCGGATTCTGAGTTTTAACATTTATTTATGCCCACCTACTTAACAACCTCTTAAATTATTAACTATTCATTATTAGCTATTCATTATTAGCTATTCATTATTAACTATTCATTATTAACTATTCATTATTCCCACTGTTTTAACTGCGCCGCCCAATTTCGAGCGATCGCAATCATTTGTTCGCGTCCTCTCTCAAAATTGGCGGCAAAGGAAATGAGGGCAACTCCTGCAATAAAACAAACAATCCATTTCGAGAAGGCATACTTGTTAATAAGAATGATGAGTTGATAGGATGTGGCGAGGAGGAAGGTTATGGTTCCGGTATAGAGAAAGGCCCGAACGCGCAAACCCAAACCCGCTGCGATCGCCAATAACCCAATCGCACTGGGAACAACACCTAAATGACTACGCGCGTGAAACAGCAGCGCGATGACACAAACGAGTCCTATTCCCAAAAGGCGCAAAAAATGGCGCGCTGCACGCTGTTGCGATGTCCTTAAATGGGGATCGAATCGAGTAATATAGAGAATTGAAAGACCGATGGGGATTGCGTAGTAGAGAGGATCGTTAAGGGAAAAACGCTCGAATTCGCGCGCCATCGCCCAATTTCCCAGGGCAAGGGTGGCATAACTCCACCGTATCTTCCTCTCCCGACGAGCAATCCACCCATAAAAGGCGGCAATTGTCAATAGGTTGAGGGAAGAAAGATATTGACCCGTCGAGACAAGGGCGATCGCGGGTAAACTCAAACTGACTCTTTTCCACGGGCGCGCAGGCCATCCCAAACGCTGCCAGGGAATGAAAAAGAGGGCGATCGCAACACCAACCGCAACCATTGCGCGCCACTCGTCAAAAATATTTAACTTCAAGCCAACGAGTTTTGCGTAATATCCCGCAATTGAATATTCCAAACAGCCGACGTAAATCCAAAAATTCGATGGAGAACTGTCGCGTTTCGTCCTTCCTTGAAAAATGGCATAGGTTGCCAAGATCGAGCTGAGCGTTAGACTGAGGGGCGTTAAACGAGGCGAGGTTGACTGGGAAAGGGGGAGCGCGATCGCGACGAGCAAACTGCCCAATACCCAGTGAAGATGCGCAATTACTTTGAGATTAGCGATCCTGAAGCCGAGTAAATATTGACAGTGAATTTGCCCGCAGAGCCAAACAATGAAGCGATAGGCAATAGCGATGGCGCTTCCCATCCCCGCCAACACCGTCAACCCATCGGCGAGATTCCCTTGGGGAGATTGCAACAGGGGATAGACAATGAGTTCGTACCATCCCAAAGAGAGATAGGCGATCGCAATATAACCGACAAATTTCCAATTTTTGCGGCGGCGACTGACTCCTAAACCGATGAAGGCAGCGACGACAGAAATCAGTCCCGTGTAGGCGGTAAGGTGTCCCGCGCGCAACACGAGTCCCATCAGCGCGTAAACGACAGGTAAAACTTGGATGCTTTTCAACCCAGCTAAGGTTTGCCGTCCCAACAGTCCTTCAGTTACCCAAAATAAGAGGAATGCGAGGATAATATTGGCGATCGCCAACTCCAAAGTGCTTCCGCCCAATACCGCGACAAAGTGGGCTAAACTCAACTCCAGCGCCCAACTTGCGCCCCAAACCGCACGTTCGTTGGGTGCTTTGGCGTAACGGACTAACACCGCTACTGCCACAATCAACGCCGCGATCGCATATTGCCCGTTGGGAAGCGCTAACGTTGTATAGCAGCCGATTGCGATCGCGCTGGAGAGGATTAATTCCCCCAAACTCAAAGCAATTGCCCAAAGATCGGCAGAATTTGCGTACAATCGCGCAAAACGCCCCGAACGTTTCAATAAGACTGCTCGAAAGAGCCAGAGAATTGGAATTGCAACTGCAACGAAAAGTAACTGTCCGGGGAGTAACAGTCGATGCCAACCCAAAACCGCTCCGAAGGCGATGGCAAAACCCAGATGTAAGTTAACCGCCAAGTCGCGACGCAAATAGCGTGCATTGACTGCCATCAAAATTGTCGCCAAACCGAGACTCAACAGCCGTACGCTAGGATTCCACAGCGTCAATCCTTGGGCCATTAACAAGGCGATTGTACTCCACCAAGCCGCAGAAACTCGCCGCATACCGTCGCGCTTCCGAGCAACGCCGGTTAAGGTGAAGGGAACGAGCAACCACAATAGTTCCCACCCAAAAGCACCTTCAGTAGCAAGCGGCGGCACGGGGTTCAAGGAGATTTCAACAAACGTCCGTGCAAGCAGGGAATAACTCACAGCAGCCAGAACAAATCCAAAATGCCAGCAACTTTGAAGCCAAAGATATCGAAGCTGTTGGGAAAATGTGGAGTTTTGCTTGCTCTGCGCCGTTTTGGACTGTAACGTCGATGCGCCCCATTCAAAAACTGTTAAACCTAATAGAAAAATTGCCCATTGTCGAGGATTTAAATCAAAAAATAGCCAATGAACTGTGGAGCATAGCGTCAGGAGGGCGAGAAGATGGGAACTATAAATAAGGCGAATTCTGGCAGGGGGACGGCGGTGAGCGACGAGGACGAAACTGAGGGTTAAGAGGAAAATATTGAGCGATCGCAACCCCGGCTCAAAGAGACTAATAGTGGCAATGGGAATGCCGAAACTGAGTCCCAATCTTTCGCCGAATCGAGCGAGTTTGGGCTGTCCTGTTTGATAAAAGTTGCCCGAAAAGTGAATAAACGCAAAGAGATAGGCAAGGGAACTGAGACTCAGGAGCAGCCAAGGGATATAGGGATAGCCGGTAAAGTTTTGGAGCGTGGCAATCGCGCGCCCTCGTATGGGTTCGGGAAAGAGCCACCACACTAAAAACAGGGTTTGCAATCCAATGGGAAATAAAACGGCCAACTCTCGCCGCTTGCCGTATCGCTTCAAGCGTTGTAAAAAGTGTAACTCTGCCAAAACGCTAACGGCGACAGCTTGCCAGGGAAAAACCGGTTTAAAGGCAACCAACCAGCCAGAAAGAAGGAGAATGAGCGCGATCGGTTCGTAGATTTTACTTAAAGAGTTCCGAAAGTCATCGCTGTCTACCTCCCCCATCTCCCCATCTCCCCATCTCCCCATCTCCCCATGTCCCCCAACGGCAAACGCCTCTAAACCGCCGAGCAACCAACCGCCAATGCCGAGGGCTAAACCCAGTTCCGAGACGGGCAGTCGGGCGACGAAGAGGGCGCGCACGAGGATAACGGCGAGGGGAAAAAGGATAAACCTCATGCCTCGAGGTTGGGGGAAAAATCGGAGGACGATACTGGTTGCGATCGCGACGCAATACACGCTAACTAAGGGAAATCCGGCGAGACTCCAACCCCAATGTAAAACGCTCGAACCGAGAAAGAGCAAGATATACAGCAGTGTAAACTCTCGCTGACGCGCAATGAAAAGGGTTAAAATGCTCAAACTTGCCGACGCGATCGCAACGGTTAGCCATTGGAGGGGATGGTTCCACAACTCAAAGGTATCCATCGCCCAAAAGTTAAGCGGGACGAGGAGTAAGGCGCTTGTTTGCAGCGTTTGTGCCGTCAATTGTAACTGCGACTGTCGCGCAGCCCACCCACTCATCCCACCAAAAATTGTTGTATAGCCCCAAAGTACCGCGTATTGCCCCGCTGCTGGGAAATAAGCCCATTGCGTTGCCGCTAGGACGGCCGAAGACAAAACCACCAAAAAGATGCCAAGAAACAGCAGCCAGCGCACGCTCAGCTCATCTTGAAATGCCTGCAAAACCCCCTCAGATGTTTCCGGAACGACCGGCGCGATCGCGGGAACGGGATCGAGGAGTTCGTCGTCAGAAAAGGCTTGGGGCAATAATTCGGGAGAATCGGGAACGGGCGAGGGAAGAGGACAACACAGAGAACGTTGGGCGAGTTGGCGAACTTGTCTTTCTTCGAGCAAGCCCAAATTTAATAAAGATTCCAGTCCGACGAGCAGATTCGGATTCGAGGTGTTGATGAGAATATCGAGATGCAGTAGGCGATCGCGATGGTCGGATGCTGACATGGGGAGAGGGGGGGATGGGGAGAACCGGAGAGGGGGAGAGGGGGGGATGGGGAGAGGGGGAGACACCGATACCGATTTAGATGCGTCTCAGCTTAGGGAACCTCGCCCGATTCGACTGACCGGTTGATTTTAAATTTTGAATTCCGCGTAGCGGTCTCGTTTTTCCCATTTTGGCTTCGATGTTGTCGATCGCAGACTCTGATTGTGACACCTGCGCGATCGCGCGCCCGTTCGACTTTTTAATTCACATTGGGCGTAGTTAACAAAACTCTATTCATTTCTGCCACAATCTCTGGCGAAATGTCGCGCGCGAGGCGAAAGTCGATGCGCTGAGTCGATGCAAATTCGGCATATTCTGGCGTGAGAAAAATGGCGTATCGGTCGCCTCCTTCAGTTAATTGGGCTGCCATTGCTAAAGAAATTGCCTTAATATAGTTGCGAACTTCCGTCGCGCGATCGCCGACAATTTCTCCGCCTGAATAAATGGTATCCGGCTGTCCGGCTTGGTCCTGGGTCGTTCCGGGATCTTTGACGCTGAGGTGCGTTCCCCCAAGAATTCCCACTAACCATTTGGGTTGAGGGATGTCTAAAAAACTCGATAGTTGTTCGGTTAACGCAGGAGTCGTTTTATCGGCAGAAGCGGCGGCGATTAAGGTGGGAACTTGCAATTGCGAGAGTCCGGTTTCGCCAAATAGGAGGGAGGTGGTTGGAGAAAGGGCGATGGCTGCCCCAATGCGGGGATCGCCCAGTTGGTAGCGATTTTCGGGCAAATCTTTGGCAACGCATTGCGCTTCGACTCCTAAGTTGGAGGCGAGTAAATTCCGGTTTCGGCAAACTTGTTTGAGCGTGTCGAGTTGCATTTCCGCTCCCGCTACGGCCAAAGCCGTACTCCCTCCTAAAGAATACCCCAAAACTAACACCCGTTCGGTTCCTAATTTTCCCCGCAGTTGGGACGATGTTGCGTTGAGTTTCTCCAGTTCGTCGAGGACGAAACTGAGATCGCGCGGACGGTTCAACTGTTCTTCGGGTGCGAGGAGTTTTCCCTCTACCAACTGGGGAAGGGTTCGTACTAAGTTGGACGGTGCAAACAACTTTTTGGGGTCTAATAGGGGCCCGTCTAAGTTTCCCAAAAAGGCGCGCAAATGGGTTTCGTTGCTGCCGGGATGTTCGGGAATGGCGACGGCGTAACCGTGAGAGGCGAGGTGTTCGGCGAGGTAGCGCAGTTCTGTGTTGACCGAGAAAAGGCCGTGGGAGAAAAGAATGAGGGGTTTTCGATGGTCGGCGGCGGAGGAGAGGTAGAGTTTGACGGGGATTTGACGCGATCGCGTTTCGTCGGTTAATTTGAGGTCTAGGGTTTGAAATTGGGCGTTTCCGGGCTGGGTGGGGTCGAAGGGAATGTCCAATGAGAGGTCGCTAGGTGCGAGTTGGGGCGCGATCGCAAGGGCGAAGGCTTGGGTTTGCCAAAAACCGGCGTTAAAGGTTTGTGCGAGGCGAAGGGCGTTTTCGAGGTTCAGTTCGATTTCTTCTTCGGGATACGCCTCGAGCAAACGGATGACGGAAAGATCGGCGTTTTCGGCGGCTCGAATGAGGGCGATTCTCAGGAAAAATAGTTGTAGGGGGTTATCTTTTCCGGCGAGGGAGGCAATTTCTTTGAGGAGTTGTTGTCCGGTATCGGTATCGAGGAATTCTCGGATTCGATTTGCGTCGATGTCGAGTTGGGTTTGGAGGATGGCGAGGAGAAGCTCTCGTTGTGTTGGCCCAAGCAGTCGAACGATTCGGTCTACAGTGGGGGGAAGTTCGCCGTCTTTGGCAAAGTCTTTGAGTTCGTCTACTTCGATGGTTTCTTGGAAGCTTTGGTAGCGCAGAAGAATTGTTTCGGTCGCTTTTGCCGGAGAGAGACCGCACAGGAAGGCCGCGATCGCAACCGCTATGCCTTTGACGTTTTTTCTCATTTTCGCCCCTCCTTGCTGTTTGCCTTATCCAATTTACTTTAATGTAGGGCTTGCTGCACAAAGCTGAAACCCTATTAATCAGTGCGATCGCGGTATACAGTATAGCTAGCTCCCCCTGCTTCCCCTGCTTCCCCTGCTCCCCGGTGCTTCCCCTGCTCCCCGGTGCTCATCACAACACTATATTCAGCAAACCCTAATGCACATTGCACGCAACTTTTTATGTCCAACCGCGCAACTGGCAATGAACTCGCCCTAAGTCCCACATATAATCGTCGATGGGATATTTCTCGACGGCGGCGAGGAGGTAAAATTTCGCTCGCGAAGCGCGTATCGGGCGAGGTCGCGCGCTTTCCCCCGTCGCTTCGCAGTACAAACCTGCGTAAAGATGGCTGTAAAATCGGCTGCGTTGATTTTCGCGATCGCCGACTTTTAAAACGTTTTCTAGGGTGTCATTACCGGCAAAGAGCTCGTAGACTTGTCTCATGACTCGTCGCGGATCGTTGCTGACGGGGAAGAGGGATGTTTTCGCTGCTTTAACGCCACGCGATCGCGCAATACATAAATATCGCCAAATTGTTTCTTCTGCATCTCTGGTATTGACGGTTAAATCGATTTCAAACTGTTTGGCTCCTTCTTCAAATCTTTGGGCGTAGTAGTAGGAAAGTCCCCGCTGCCAGAGGTATGGCGTTAAGCTGGAGTCTAGTTTTTCTGCGCGATCGAAGTCGGCAATAGAATCGTCGATTCGGGCGAGTTTAAATTTCACCATGCCGCGTTGGATATAGGAACGAGCTCGGTTGGGATTTGTACTAACAAATTTATTTAATTTTATTAGTTGTTCTTCGAGGGTGTAGAGCATGAAAGTTTGGGATTTTATATTTTCGATCGGCTTTGGCAAAGTGTGCTTCTCTCCTCCCTGCGAGATAAAAGGGATTGTTTCTGCACGAAGTCTTACTTCAAGAGGGACTATTTTTTCATTTTTTCTACTGGGTAATGGGGATGTTAGAAGTAAATCCAAATTAAATTAGATGCTTGCATTTTTTGAGAATTTGTGATACTATCTAGGATTATAGGGATGGCTTTATTTGTCCAAGGCTTCGATAAATTCAATTATCAATAATAATCTAAGTCTCGCAAAAAAACAAGACAAAGACCGCAATAAATTTCTTCGCTTTCATACGATAGCCAGTCCCTAAGTACAAGCGTCGAAATAAGTTATACATCGCAACTCTTGAGAACTAGTGCGCAATATCAATTTGAAACAAGCGTTAAGAGTAATCTATTTTGTGTAAGTGATTATAAGTATAAATTATAGTTATTTTTCTCATGCGACCCAGAAGCCCTTTGAATTTGCTATTTAACTCTCGTGACTTCGGCAAACTTGTAAAGAGTCGAGAATTTCACTCAGACTTATTGGTTCTCATCTTATTTGTGACGGTAGCATTGTTATTCATGCCCATTCGCACTAACTTTATATTCGACACAGACGAAGGGCAAGAATTAATGAAAGCGCTGCTTTATGCTCGAGGATTTCCGTTATACGACTCTATCTGGAGCGATCAACCTCCTCTTTTAACTATCTTTTTAGTTCATTGGTTTAACTTCTTTGGACAGTCAGTGTTTGCGGGACGCTTGCTAATTCTCTGTTTCAGCGCGCTCCTTGTTTGGTGCTTTTTTCAAACCCTTAAAATAACCGTAGGAAAACCTTCTGCATTTATCGGAATTGTTCTCCTAAGTTTTTCCGGTAATTTTTTAAGATTGAGCGTTTCAGTCATGATTGGCATCCCTTCGCTCGCTTTTGCTATGCTGTCGGTCTATACGCTTCTTTTATATTTGAGACAATACAAATTAGGGATCTTGATACTTTCGGGGATTGCGATCGCGATTTCTTTACAATTCAAAATGTTTACTGTTTTCCTGATTCCTCTACAGATTTTAGTTTTATTTTACAGACTTTATATGGGAGAAGAAAAAAACTCAAGAAAGCTGTATTACGCCGGAGGGATATCTAGTCTTTGGATTGGGAGCTGTCTCCTTTCATTTTTGGCCATTGGTCTTGCTTTCCATTCCCTGAATCTAGGGTCGATTTTCCAGTTTCACCTTGAAGGCGATCTCAAAAGTGTTTTCATCAACGAAAATAGCTTTAGCGATGTCATCGTTATGTATGTGCAAGATTTAGATTGCTTTCTTCTAAGTCTTTTAGGAATAAGGGTTCTTTGGTCAAAACGAAAACTCGACCAAAGCTTTCCCTTACTTTGGTTAGGAACGGCTACCTTAATTCTGCTCAACCATAAACCCATTTGGTATCATCACTCCTTGCTCCTTTCGCTTCCGACAATTTGGTTAGCCAGCTATGGTGTTTCCACCGCAATTCCGTCTTTCCAAAACTTTAAGAGACCTCGCTCCAATGTCGTTATGGGGTTATGTCTTTTCGCTGCGATCGCCGTCCCCATTAAACTCGGAGTCATACACTGGCAAAATCGCGCTTTCGTACAAGATTCCCAAGCCAAACTCGAAATCGTAGAGCGAATTTTGGACTATCAAAAAGAAACGCATTGGGTCTTGACAGACAACCCCATGTATGCGTTTGCCGCCGGCCTGCGCGTTCCGCCCGAAATTGCTGTCCTGTCCCGCAAAAGAATCGCATCGGGAGAGATTAACCCAGATCGATTGTATGCTCTTCTCGCTCAATATCAACCCGAACAGGTCATTTTAGAGCGTTTTCCCGAAGTTTACGAACCCATTCGACCCTACTTAGATGCCAACTATACCCAAATCGGCGATCGCGGGCCATCCAAGCATTACGTCTTGCGTCGCCTCGTCGAAAACCGTTAAATCAAACTGCGATCGCCAACCCATTTTTCCTCAAACCTTGCTTTAATCGAGAGCCATGTGCTATATTAAGTAACTGCTGCGGACGCATAGCTCAGTTGGTTAGAGTACCACGTTGACATCGTGGGGGTCACTGGTTCGAGTCCAGTTGCGTCCATTAGCTCCCAGGGGAAGCTTTAGCCTCCGACTAGGACTACCCTTAATCCACAGTGTGTCCAAAACGCGACCAATTAGCTTACGAAGAAAAGGACGCGAGTCTTGATATCCCCTAATTGCCGTGAGTTGTCCGGGCGCGATCGCCGATTTCCCTCAATTTCAATCCTCTTCTTTTAAGGATAGGTAATTGTTCGTTGTTCGTTGTGAATGGCGAGACTTAATTAGCCCTAGTTCTCAAGACTCCTAATCCAATTCTACCAATGACGAAAGCGTTCAATTTTGGAAATTGTAGATTATGGGCGATACTGGATTTGAACCAGTGACCCCTTCCGTGTGAAGGAAGTGCGCTACCCCTGTGCTAATCGCCCGTGTAGATCTCCCAATTTAGCATAGAGGGGACTCGATCGACAAGCTTTCGCGCCAAATTTGCGATCGCCTAATTTTATTCTCCTTGGGGGTAAGTGTTCCAAAGTGTCGTCGTTTCCCGCAGACTGCAATGATTCCCGTGACCTAAAATCAAATGGTCGAGTACGGGAAGATTCAGCAACTGGGCGCACTGTAAAATCCTTTCAGTCAAGATTAAATCATTTTGACTGGGTTCGACACTCCCAGAAGGATGATTGTGGGCGACAATCACTTTAATCGCTTCATGGCGCAGGGCTTCGCGAAAAACTTCATTAGGAGGTGCTAAGGTTTCCGTGGACGTGCCAACAGTTAGCACTTTTGTAGCAATCAAACAATTTTTGACATCGAGTAAAATAACAGCAAAATTCTCTTTCTTTTTCCACATTAGATCGTGGGAAAGCGCGGCGGCACCGGCGGCTGGACTATCGATGAGGGCCCGTTCTTTGGGGCGATATTGAAAGGTTCGCTTACCCAGCTCGACAGCCGCTAAAATTGTTGTTGCTTTCGCTGGTCCAATTCCCGGAATTTTCATCAACTCTTGAGGATGAATATCGCGCAAAACATCTAAAGGTTCGCGCTGATTTTTACTCAATTCTTGCAGAAGGTGTTGCCCTAAACCTACAGCAGATAATTTTCCTTTCCCTTGTCCTGTGGCGAGTAAAATTGCAATGAGTTCTGCGGTGGCTAAATTTCTCGCACCTAATTCCAACAAACGCTCGCGGGGGCGTTCGCTGAGGGGAAGATCGGTGATTCTCAAATGGTAAGTCACGTTATTAATTGGCAATTCGTAATTCGCAATTTCTGCTTTATAACCTAAGCTTAGAGTTGAAAGTGAATAACATCTTTCATAAAAAGCAATGGCTTGACTCGCTCCTTAAAAGCACGCGGTTGAGAAAAAATAGACCAAGGCGCTTGGCATTGCTTCAACTGGCTTCGTTTTGTTGCAAACTTCGATCGATTTGAGTCTGAAAGTAAGCCTCTCGGTAGTCAAGGAAAGTAGCGAGTTCTAGACCGGATTGAAAAAAGTCCAATGCTTTGGCATAATTTTCACGATCGAAATAAATTAAGCCGATGCGGTCGTATGTATTCATAAGTCCATAACGATCTCCGGTTATTGTTTGCACTTTAACTTGTTCTTCATAAATTTGAATAGCATAGTCGAGTTGGTCGTATTTTTGATACAGTTCTCCAAGTTTTTGTAAGGCTTCGCTCGCTCGTTCAAATTGCTTTTCTTGCCACGCCAACTCGAATGCTTCTTGATAGCCTTGACTTGCAACTTCTGGACGATCGAGGGCTTCGTCGTGCTCGGCAATAGAAATTTTTGTGGCTAAATATTTTGCGATTTCTTCTTTTTTGGCATAACTTGCGAGTAATTGTCGCTTGACTTCTATTGCTTTTTCAATTAAAACAGCCTTGACATTTTCTCGATCTTCTGAGTCAATTGAGCGATCGTAAATATAAGCGAGTTGTTCGAGATACTCAACAGCACTAAAGTCATCAAATTGTTGCCGAGCGAGGGCAAGGAGTTGTTCGTATATTAAAGCGGCAGAAGGGTAGTCGAACCAGATTAGATAGAGTTCTCCTTGTGCTTTTAATGCGCTTTCAAGGGTTCTGATATCATTTTCTGCTCGCCCATAAGCGACAATAAAATCATAAATCTGGGCGGCTTGTTTAAATCCTCTGACTTGTTCGTAAGAGCGTGCCAACGCGCTGAGGATTGCCAGATCGTTGCTTCCTTCTGCCTCGACTTCAGATTGAATTGTTTCTAAGCGTTTGGTAATAAGTTTAATATCAGCAGTGCGACTTTCTTGCCAAGCAATATCTCCAATTCGACCTAAAGCTTTAACCTCTTCCAAACGTCCTAAAACCTGTCGTCGCAAGCGCAGTTCTCGATACCAAATCACGAAAGCGGCGTTCCCATTTTCTTCGGCGAGTTCGGCTATTGCTCGGGCATTTAATCTCTCTAATTCTTCTTCAAAACTGTTAAGTCGAAGGGGCGTGAGAAATCCCGTGGGAATGAGAGGATCGGATTCATTGATTTCGAGAGGATTAGCGGAGTTGTCTTGAGAGTCCTGGGCGATCGCGTCGGGAATCCCCCAACCACTCTCTCTCCCTCCCATCCACTCCAGGGGAGTAACAAGACTTCCCAAGAGGAAAAAAGAGGATAGCAGAAAAGTTTTACTGTAAGATTTACGCAAATTCATGGGTTTTCTCTCGGTTATTTTGGGTTCAGAGAATCGAAATTGAGAGCGGAGTTCGGCTTTTGACCCTGCAAGGGTTGGTATGAGATGGAGAAATTTAGACATTGGCGCGTGGGAGTTCATGGCTAAAAGTTATCGGTAGCGCGATCGCGATTGCGGTATCAGGGAGCAAGATCGTGCTCATTCCTAGAATAGGACATAGACCGTACGGGGGAGCAGATTGCAACCGAACTGTTACGATTGAAAAACTTATCTTTGGTGCTGTGCGGCGACAGATCTCGATCGCGTAAATCTAGACCGAATTTCACAGGCTTCGAGTTGCCATCCCGGAGAAATCGAGCAAAATATACGGATAAGTCATCTACGAGTTGTAACCCCGGCGCGATCGCGACCCAATTTTTAATGAACTCAATGTTTCTCAATCATTATCCCTATTCCTCCACGCGGCGCGTCATTCTGGGCAAGCGCGGGGCTGTCGCCACCAGTCAACCTTTGGCGGCGATGGCGGGAATGCAAATGCTGGCTGCAGGTGGCAGTGCTATCGATGCGGCAGTGGCAACCGCCATTGCATTGACGGTTGTCGAACCTACATCTAACGGAATCGGTTCTGATGCTTTTGCGCTGGTTTGGGATGGCAACCGCCTCCACGGTTTAAACGCTTCGGGTAAAAGTCCCCAAAACTTGACTCTCGATAAGTTTTCCGGGATGGATCGCATTCCCGAACTGGGCTGGATGAGCGTTACCGTTCCCGGCGCGGTTTTGGCTTGGGTGAAGCTGTGGGAACGTTGGGGAAAACTGCCTTTTGAGCAACTTTGCGCCCCTGCAATTCGTTATGCAGAGGAGGGTTTCCCGGTCTCTCCCGTTACTGCTGATGCTTGGGAAAATGCGGAAAAAACCTACCTTCCGCTGAGTGAGAGCCAATTTCAATCCTTTAATACTGTATTTTTCCCTAACGGTCGCGCGCCCAAAGCCGGGGAAATTTGGGGCAGTCCTCTGCACGGGAAAACCTTGCGCGCGATCGCTAAAGAAGGGGCAGAAACCTTTTACCGAGGCGAAATTGCCCGAGAAATTGAGCGTTTTGCTGCTAGTACGGGGGGTTTTTTAACGTTAGAAGATTTAGCCGCCTGTGCGGTTGAATGGGTGAAACCGATTTCGACAAATTATCGCGGTTTAACGGTGTGGGAAATGCCTCCCAATACACAAGGATTAGCCGTTCTCCTCGCTCTTAACATTCTTGAGGGCTTCGACCTCCAAAGCTTTCCGCGCGAGTCGGTAGAGAGTTACCATCTGCAAATTGAAGCAATGAAACTTGCTTTTGCCGATGTTAACCGTTATGTGGGAGACCCTAATTTTCTAGAATTTCCCGTTGAAAAGTTACTGGATAAAACCTACGCGCAACAGCGAAGAGAGTTAATTCAACTTCAGTCAATTTCCCATGCAGAACCGGGTTTTCCCGACGGTGGAACGGTTTATCTTTGTGCGGCGGATGAAGAGATGATGGTGTCTTTCATTCAGTCCAATTTTTCAGGGTTTGGCAGCGGTATTTTGGTTCCGGGAACGGGAATTGCGCTGCAAAATCGGGCTTCTGGGTTTACGTTGAAGGCGGGACATCCGAATCAGTATGCGCCTCAAAAGCGTCCTTTTCATACGATTATTCCCGGCTTCTTGAGTCGGAATGGGGAACCGTTGGGTGCGTTTGGGGTGATGGGGGGACAAATGCAGCCTCAAGGACATTTGCAGATGGTTGTTAATTTGGTGGATTATCATTTGAATCCTCAAGGGGCGCTGGATGCCCCGAGATGGCGGTTTTTGGCGCGCGATCGCATTTTGTTGGAGTCGCGGGTACCGGGAAAGTTGGCTTCTACTTTAGCCGAACGGGGGCATAGTGTGGGGATTACCTCAAAAACGGCGGAATTTGGCAAAGGACAGATGATTTTGCGCCAGGAGGGGGTTTTGATGGCTGCTTCAGAGCCTCGGGCTGATGGGTGCGCGATCGCGTTATGAGGGGAGGCGCGCGATCGCTATTGAGGAGTACAATTAAAGCGATGAGAAAAAACTAAATAAGCACGCCAATGCTTGATTTTTTCAAGGGCAATTCGCGACTTTCTTCTGTTGGTTCAATGCCTATACGATGTCCGGGAAAGCCGATCGCGGAGTTTTATTCTATTTTTTCTGAGGCGGAAATTTCTGCGATCGCTCAATCGCTCGAAATGAGCCGCGAAATCCCTTTGAAGTATTCCTACAAAGGTCAAGGTGCAAAAAAATGGGATCGCTTCTATCTTCAACATCTCGTTGCTCGATGGTATCGCAGTTCAAACCCGGAAGTTCAGCTTTTGGCTCAAAATTTTAAATTGATTCATTCCCATTGTACCACTGCTCATAAGCTGAATATTTTAGATGTGGGCGCGGGCAACTCATACCCGGTTAAGACGTTCGTTCGTCAATTTCATCGCTTCAATCCCATCGAGCGATACATTGCTTTGGATATCAGCCCCGAATTGCTCGCCGTTTCTGAAGGCAATTTCAAAAGATGGTTCCCGACTATTCAGTTTTATAGCTATCTCATTGATATTGAAAAGAGTTGTATTCCTAAAACAATAGTCGATTGTGAAGACGAAAATAGAACGAATATTATTCTACACTTAGGGGTAACAATGGGCAATCATCGCAATAGAATTGGCGTTCTTAAAAATTTCCGGTACAGCATGAAAAAGGGCGATTTACTAATAGTCGCCAGCGAAATTGGCTCTAATTCTCAATGGAATGGAATAGCAAGGGGGGGATTTAAGTACCACGTGGAGCAAGTTTATGCAGGAATTAAACGTTTGATGGCTATTGGAGATGAGGATTGCGAACTGGTGAGAAAATACGACGAAGAAAGCGATAGTTTAGTCGCTAATATAAAATTTATTAAAGACTATGAATTTGAATTCAACGTCAGGGGGACTGACAAGAAAGTTACGGTTTCTGAAGGAGAGGAGATTACGATTTGGAGACAGCACAAGTATGAAATTTCAGAATTACTTCAAGAAGTCGAAAAAGCCGGACTTCAACTGATTCGCTATACAACTAATAAATATTCATCCAATATTATGGTGATTTGTGAAGTTGCCGATTTCTAATAAGTAGGTGGGCAAAAATAAACGCATAACCTCGAAAACCGTATTCCTTGCCAGGTAAGGGTTTTAGCTGGAGATATTGTTCTTTTAATTACGCCCACCTACTTACCATTTTTCAAAAATAGTGAAGACTTGGATTTCGCCCTCATCCCCCAACCCCTTCTCCCAAGCTTGAGAGAAGGGGAGTTAACAAGTCGCTATCTCTCTCAAGAATAAAGAAAAATGGATAAGCTATTAGGCATTTAGAGCATGGAACTTAAATTATCCCAAGGTAATAGGCTATCGGTAATCGGTAATCGGTAATGCGTGGAAGACCCAATTAAAATGCGCAACAGCTTAGTATTGCCGGACAAAATCAGCGCATTCAAAATGCTTAAAGTGGATGACAGTTATCGCTTTCTGCGAGAGGCTATCGAGTTCCTCTTCAAAAAAGGGAAAGCGCCGGAACAGTCGAAGTTGGCTGCTTTTATCTATTCATTATTCATTATTCATTATTCATTATTCATTATTCATTACGAATTTGCATCCTTAAGGGTAATTTGGGATTTTAACTGTTGGAGCGAACTCAATATCGAGAGAACCCAACTTCGTTCTTCCCTCTTCTGATTGTTTCGTTCTCCTAACTCTCCCGCGCCGCCACTCAATGGGAAATAGTCCTTCACTTCCGCAACCACTTGTTCGCAGAGGAGAAAACAGCCGAATAAATTGGGGACGGCCATCAGAAGAAGCATGATATCGCTAAAGTGGATAATCGTGCTAATATCGGTCACCGAGCCAATAAACAGACAAGTAATAAAGAGCAGTTTGAAAATCAAGGTGGTGCGATCGCCAAATAAATAAGCCCAGCATTGTTCGCCGTAGTAACTCCAAGACACAATGGTGGAGAAGGCAAAGAGTAAAACGATGAAGGCGAGAACCAACGGAAGCCAGTCTGCACCGGTCCGAAAAGCGGCTTCTGTCATGGCAATTCCCCGAACGTGACTCGAGTTGGCACTGCTATAGGCGCGCGTAACGACGATCGCGATCGCGGTCAAGTTACAAACAATAACGGTATCGATAAAGGGTTCGAGGGAGGCAAGTAATCCTTGACGAATGGGTTTTGAGGTGCGCGCCGCCGAATGCGCGATCGCCGCCGTCCCGGAACCCGCCCCATTGGAAAAAATACTGCGTTGAAAGCCTTGAATCAGGGTTCCCACAAAACCACCGCCGACAGCTTGGGGGGCAAAAGCTTCTCGGACAATGGTGGCGATCGCGTCGGGTAGGGCATGGAGGTGGGCGATGGCTATCCACAGACAAGCCCCAGCATATAGCGCCAGCATCGCTGGAACCAAATGCCCGACGACCGCACCAATACGCTGAAGCCCTCCAATAATCACGACTCCGGTAATTCCGGCTAAAATCAAACCGTATAGCCATCCCCAATTTTGTAACGCTGGGGCAATGGTTGCAACAGCCGCAAAGGACTGATTTGCCTGAAACATATTGCCCGCCCCCAAGGTCGAACCCAAGCAACAGAGAGCAAACATCGCCCCAAGCCCTTTCCCCAGTCGCGGTTTTCCCAGGGTTGCCAGTCCCCGCGACAGATAGTAGGGCGGTCCGCCTGCGATGGTACCGTCGGCTTTAACGACGCGATACATTTGTCCCAGGGTACATTCAACTAACTTCACCGACATTCCTAGAAATCCGGCGCACGTCATCCAAAATACAGCCCCCGGTCCGCCCAGTTCGATGGCGATGGCCACGCCTGCAATATTTCCCAATCCGACTGTCGCCGATAGCGCTGTTGCCATCGCCTGGATGCGGGATACTTCTCCTTCTCCTCGGACAGTCTCCCCCCGTCCCATCAACAGTTGCAAGGCGTGTTTGAAACCCCAGATGTTAATGAATCCGAGGCGGATTGTTAAGAAAATTCCTCCCAACAGAATCCACAAGACAGCCAAGGGGATACCGGCGATTTCGACGAGCACGAGGCGTTCCATTGTCGCGACCAGTTGGGCAAACGCGGTATCGAGGGTTCCTAAAAGTTGTTCTAGGATTTTTGGGCTGGTATTAAGTTCGGCTGTCAACAAGCAACGCCCCTTTCTTTACAAAAATATAATATAAGGTTAGCACGCGGCATTGCATCTATTGCCAATTGCGAATTCTGTCGGGGCGTTATATGAAATTCGGTTGAATGACCTATCGCAGTCGCAAATTATAATTGTAGTATCAATCCGTTATAACTCGTCGCTTCAGCTATGGCAGAATCCGAAAATGTCAATCCTCTATCGGAAGAGAGTTGCGATCGCGAAAAGCCATCCTCGTCTAATTCTCCCGAATCCTTGTCAGCCAAAATCCAACGCTTGGTTTTTCAACCCCTTAGTTCTGCCAGCGTCCAACTGCGCAACAGTTGGCAAGTTTTGCGCCGTTCTCTTTCTCTGTTGTGGACTGCGGCACCGAAAGAGACAGCTTACACCATTATTAGCCTGCTCCTGCAAAGTTTAACGCCCGCGATCGGGATTTGGATTAGCAAACAAATTATCGATCTTGTCAGCGATGCTGCGACTCAATACTCTCTTTCTCAAAACCTTTCCCTAGAAGTACAAACAATAGGATTTTTGGCAATCGGTTGGATTGGAGCGCAAACCAGAAATGTTGAACGGTACTTTTGAACTCATTAAAAATAGAGACAAAAATCCTATAAATGCTTGATTTTAACATTGTAAAATCAGCTCTTTAAACCAATGTACATAACTTATTTTTTTACACATAAAAGCTTGTAAATAGCGAAGTTTATCTAACAGTGTTTTTCCGAATTCTTTTGGGATATTTACCAATTGCAAGCCCGACATAAGCAATCAAGCAAGCATAAATTTGAATTTCAATTCCATTCACATTTCTGGTGATGAGTCGAGCGAGCTTGAGGTGTATTTTAAGAAATTTCCAGAAGAGTTCAATTTGCCAGCGCAAACGATAAAAGTCGCCAATTTCTGAATTGCTAATTCCTTTCTCTCCCTCCTCGGGTAAATTCGTTACTAGCCGAAATTCGGTTTGTTCTTCCCGATTGCAAAACCAGACAACTCTGGCTTCAACTTGCTCTTGACCCATACCTACTAAACATTTGCCATTTTTCAGTATTTTCAGTTTAATATTGTTCTTTAATCTCAGTACAAAGTATCACAATCGTTGAATCTAAAGGAAACATCATTAATTTATCGAAGTGAATTTCTTGGGCTTTTCTCAAGCTTGCTTTCAGTTTTAAAAATAAATTGTGAAAAGTTTTTGAATTTCTCATCTTACTGGCCTTCGAGAAAGTCGAAATGTCCAATTTTTCGCCCCTGACATTTAATCTTTTAAACTGACTTCTCATGCTTGTTTGGCTCTGGTCTAAGACAAAATTGAGCCAA
>JAXHVQ010000084.1:0-26391 GCA_034189065.1 Cyanobacteriota bacterium | reverse complement strand
ATGGATTCATCATTCTTGATAAGATAGGTATTGTTGACAATAGCTGACCTATCTTTTTTTACCACTATTTGGTCAATTTGTCTCCAGGTCTGAGTTTCGGGGCGCTTGTCGCCCCCCCAGGCTAGATCGGCTTTTTTTGCATTTTTTTGATTGGGGTCAGGGTGCTTTCTTGCGCCATTTTTTACTCGTTTCCATTTACGCTTTTTTTTTTGAAGATTTTGCGAATTCTCTCAGGACTCAGATTCACTTGGCGCTCAATCCTTAAAAGAGTTGATAGTTGCTTACTGTTATAAGTCCTCTGTTCGCGATCGCAACATTCTTTCAAGTATTCTATATCAGCTTCAGTCCAACGCTTTTTCCGACCACTTCTGGGTCGATCCACCAGTCCCGATTTTCCCTGGAATATCCACCTTTTAATTGTTTTTCTCACAGTATTCTCTGACCAATTTATCCAAGACGCTATTTCTTTTACGCTCCAACCTTGGTTATTTAATCGTAACACTTCTACTCTTTTAAGAGTCCTTTTTGGGGTTTTTGGATTCTGAGTTAATTCCAATAGTTCCTTTTCTTCGCTGTCGCTCAGACGGATTTTTAGTTGTGCTGGCATAAAACAACTCCCTTTTCTAACTAATTTATTATTATACACTTATTTATGCCCACCTACTTAGAGTTGGGCGAGGGAGCCGTAAATTTCGCTGTCGCCGCCGATAATAAATTGCATGAGTTGCTGCCAATATTGAGCTAAAGCTTGTACCTTGACGCTGTTGAAACCAATTTCTTGACTCATTACATCTCGCGCCAAACCCAGCATCTCTTGCCACTGTGCCTCTTTTTCTTGAAATCGGGTTGCGATCGCGCTTTGTTGTTCGGGTGTAAAATATTGCTCAGTCATGGCAATTGTCTCCATTGCTTCAATGAGGTTTTCAATGGCAACCGCTTGGGTGCTTTCTAGTTGTCTGGCAATTCCATTGAGGCGCTCGATCAGGGTACGCGATAACGCCATTTGCTCTCGAATTCGCCCTCGATGCAGATCGATAACTTTGGGTAGGGAGAAAGCCGGATTGTCTAAACACTCGCGAATTTCTTTTAAGGAAAAGCGGAGCTGTCGCAGCGATACAATTTGTTGCAATCGCATAATATCTTCAACGCTATACAGTCGATGTCCCACCTCGTTGCGATGGGAGGGCGAAAGCAGTCCAATTTCGTCGTAGTAGTGCAACGTGCGAATTGAAAGTCCGGTTTGTTGGGCGAGTTCGCCAATTTTTAAGAGGCTAGACATCTCGATCTGCTACTCCGATTTTCCAGACCTATGTGCGGTTGACAGATTCATCCTAAAACCTGACGTTGCGTGAGGTGCAAGCCCAATTTTATGTTTTTTTGAACCAGGGGCTAAATCTCCTAATTCCAGTTGCGCGATCGCCTCCGCGATTGTTTCCCCGTCCCACGCTAAAATGAACTGAAGTCAAGCGCAGGTGCGGGAGCGAGAAATGGAATACGGGGCAAAAATGGGTACAACAGCCCTGATTTGGGGCTTTGCGACGGGGATGCTGGCGATTTGTATTCCTCTGACATCTGTGACTAAAAGTGGCGTAATTTTGCCCTTGGCTACGCTTCTGGGTGCGAGCGGAAGTACGGTCGCGATTTGGAGTTCTTCTCGCCAAAAATCGAGGGAAACCGCACAACTGCTGGATAATGTTAAGACGTTGAACGAGCGCGTTGAGACATTGGAGGCGATTTGTGCTTCGGAAGGGTTAAAGTTACCTCAACCATCTCAGGGACTCGAACTTCAACATTTCAGCGCAAGTCCAACTCCAATAGACCGCGAGATGCCAGACAATCCTCCGGCATAGTAAAGTGGCGGTGGATGGTTTGGGTTGTCTCAGCTCTCCCGAGTCGAGTTGCTTGCGGGATAATTCAGGTTTTTGAGAGTATAGCAACACAAATCCTCCTCAAAGTAAAGGAAGCCAACAACTGTGCCAACTCCTAACGAACCCCCCCTACAAATTTCCGTCGAAGAACTCGCCGATCGCCTCCGCGATCGCGACCGGCCGGTACAATTGATAGATGTGCGAGAACCCCAAGAAATTGCGATCGCCTCCATTCCTGGCTTTGAAGTTCTCTCTCTCAGCCAATTTGCCCAATGGTCTGAGGAGATAATAACCCGCTTTGACCCCGAAGTTGAAACCCTCGTCCTCTGCCATCACGGAGTTCGTTCGGCGCAAATGTGCTACTGGTTACGAACTCAGGGCTTCGGCTGTGTTAAAAATATTATGGGTGGCATTGATGCTTACGCGGCGCGCGTCGATCGCAATATTCCACAGTATTGACGAGTAGCGGCAACAGTTCTCGCAGTTTGTATGCCTGAAACCTACAACCCTCCAACCCAACAGCGAACTTTCCTCGAAGAAGCCGCCGCGCAGACAACAACTCTGATTTTTTTTAAACCCCTTAGCTTATTAAAATTGACCTTCGTGAATAATGTCTTCTAAGTACCAACTCAGCGAACGTCACCAAAATGTTCTGAGGGCAACCGTGCGCCACTATGTCGCTACTGCCGAACCGGTGGGATCGAAAACAATAGCACAAGAGTACGGCTTTCAGGTCAGTTCTGCAACGATTCGTAACGTAATGGGCAGTTTAGAGAAAGTTGGTTTGCTCTATCAACCCCATACCTCTGCCGGACGCATCCCCTCCGACTCGGGCTATCGCATTTATGTCGATCGCTTAATTGCGCCCAATGAAAGTTGGGGACGGCAACTTGAAGAGTTATACACCCAACAACTCGACTGGGGCAACTGTAATATTGAAACGTTACTGCAACGGGCGGCACAAATTTTGGCAACCCTCAGCGGCTATATTGCCCTCGTCACCCTACCCCAAAATGATAATAATAACTTGCGTCACATCCAAGTGGTTCAAACCGAGGCCCAGCAGGTGATGCTCATTGTGGTAACAGCCTATCAAACCCAGTCTATCATTCTGGAGTTGGCACTTCCTCTTGAAGAAGATACCGATACCGAAGACTCAATTGCCGGAGAATTGCAATTGTTGTCCAACTTTCTCAATCATAAACTGCGAGGGCGATCGCTTTCGGCACTATCGAGTTTGGACTGGGGAGAAATCGATCGCGAATTTCAACGCTACACCGAGTTAATCCGCGCGATTATCGACCAACTCAACCAACAAACTCAACTTCCCCCCTCAACTTCTATCGTTATTAGCGGCATTTCCGAAGCGCTGCGCCAGCCGGAATTTGCACGAGTGAAAAGAATACAAACCCTCTTACACTTACTTGAAAAAGAACAAGAACAACTGCTGCCGACAATTTTTGCGCGATCGGACATTGATGGTTCTCCTTTAGGAACTACCGTGCGTATTGGTGCGGAAAATCTTCTCGATCCTCTCAACAGTTGCGCTTTAATTGCGGCGAAATACCGACAAAAGGATATTCCCATTGGTAGCGTTGGCGTAATTGGACCAACGCGAATGTTTTATGAAAACGCGATCGCGCTGGTTGAGGCTGCGGCTAATTCTCTGTCTGAAGCGCTGTCGTGATAGAAGAATTCAGAATGGGAGAATGGAAGAATAGAAGAAGTGAGGAAAGTGTTGAGCGATCTGGAGAGAAATTACTCGCCTTATTCTTCGGAAATGGTGGGCAAGGGAATTTGACAATTTGCGATAACTGAAGGTTATTTTTTTCCTTGCCCACCCTACGGTCTTCCCATTTTTGTGAGAGTGCGTCAAGGTTAAATTAAGCAGAGTTGAGGCGATTTTTTTGAGAGAAATTACTCGCCTTATTCTTCGGAAATGGTGGGCAAGGGAATTTGCCAATGTGCGACACCTGAAGATGTTTTTCTCCTTGCCCGCTCCACAAAGTCTTCGATCCCATTGATTGAAACTCTTTTACTCAAACAAATTCAGTTGTTCGGAGGGAACAGAAGACTCTTGAAGTTGATTCCAAGGGAGGGGAGGAGCCGTTGATTCGAGGCGTTCGAGTTCCTGTTGAAACCAACGCACCGTTTGAGGCGATCGCGCTTCTACCGGACAATGAACGAAAAAGTAAACTCTTGTCCCTTCGCGCAACCAATCGGCCACGCGCTGGGCCCATTCTTGCAGATAAACCTCATTATACTCCCGCTCGGGGTGCGAAATAAAGCGCACGAGGGTAAATTTTGCCGTCACTATTGGTTCGAGGGGAACTTGGGGTTTGCGACGTTCCGAGGCAATTTGCGGGTCTTCGGGGGCGTTGTAGACGGGGCGCGTATCGAGTAAAACTCGCCCGACTCCCAAATGCTGCAACAACTCGTTAAGCCGCGAAGCGTAAGGGTCTTGGAACCAGTCAAGATGGCGCACTTCGAGGGCAATCTTAACGCGATCGCGCGGCAGTCCTTCGAGGAAGACTTGCAAGTCGTCAAAATTTTCGGGACTGTACCTCGGCGGCAGTTGAACGAAAATCGATCCGAGGCGGTTTCCCAGTTGGGCGATGCGATCGATAAACGCGATCGCGGCGGCAATCTTGGTTTCGAGTAAATGCCCGTGGGTCACATCTTTGGGCATTTTAGGGCAAAAATGAAATCCAGCGGGCATTTCAGCCGCCCAGCGCTCCACCGTCGCCCGAGACGGCACCGCATAAAACGTGGTGTTGCCCTCCACTGCGGTCATGCGGCGACTGTAGAGAGACAAAAAATCCTTCGCGCGACTTTTAGGGGGATACAAATCGCCCACCCAACCTTTAAACGACCAAACCGCGCAACCCAAGTAAAAATCCATAAAACCCAAAACTCAATTCCAAAGACCTTATCTTATACTATTTCTAGACAATGAATCCTAATTTGCATTCTTTCCCCTTTACCCGGAAACGGAAACTCGCCGCGTTGGTATCCTTAAAATCAATGACAGAATTACCAACTATAGCGTTTTTAAATGAAACGTAAACAATAAATAGCCCAGAATTCAAATTCACCGCGAGTAGGGACGTTCAATTGAACGTCCCTACCAATTGAACGTCCCTACGTTGAAACGGTTTACATCCCGTTCAGAAATGCTATATTGCGAGCGGAACCGATATTGCTCAACGACTTTAATTATCGAGAAGACTATTATACTGTAATCAATTAGGGGTTGAGGAAGTAAGTTATAATTTTACTTCGGTTGGTATGAAACGCATTAATAAAACAATTTTTCTATTTGGCTTCATCTTTTTAATGGCTATTTCTTATAGCCTTCATCAGGCTACCTTAGTAAAAACTCACTACATAGAACCGCAGCCTTCCACACTCGAACAGACGTTAAATCTATATCCTTTTACGGGAGAGAACGAGCTACAGGGTTATATCGATTCGACCGGAAAAGTTATTATTGAGCCACAATTTAGTGGTGCTTTTGATTTTTCTGAAGGACTAGCAGCCGTTTTTATTGACGTTTTCAGGAATGATAAATACAGGTATAAATATGGTTATATTGATTCAACGGGTAAAGTCGTAATTCCTCCTCAGTTTAAAGTAGCATTTCCATTTTCTAATAGAAGAGCAGCGGTAGAGATTGAGGGCAAAATGGGCTACATCGATAAGGCGGGTAAAGTCGTTATAAGTAGGTGGGCAAAAATAAACGCATAACCTCGAAATTCGTATTCCTTGCCAGATAAGGGTTTTAGCTGGAGACATTGTTCTTTTAATTACGCCCACCTACTTACCACCCCAGTTTGACCTAATCTATTCTCGGAGCTTTTCAGAAGAATTAGCGGCGGTTAAAGTGGAGTCGGGTCAGATGGGTTACATTGATATAATGGGTCAAATGGTCATTCCCACTCAAATTCCTATTGCTGGAGATTTTCATGAGGGATTAGCCTACGTAGAAGCAGTCGGACCATACTCGTCAGGTGGCTTTATAAACAAGAAGGGAGAACCCGCTATTGACCCACTGCCGGGACGAATACCCCAGCTCGCTCAATTCTCGGAAGGGTTGACGGTTATCTCTAAAGCAGTGCCTTGGCCTAGATTTGCTATTTTTGGACAGCAGAGGGAGAAAGTCAAATCAGGCTATATGAATACAGGCGGCAAGATAGTAATTAGACCTCAATTCGATGCAGCTAGAAATTTTTCAGAGGGGTTAGCGGAAGTTGGAAAAAATTCTGCTCGCGGCGAACAACAAGGGCAAGAAATAGTCGAGATGAAGTGGGGCTATATTGACAAAACTAGCAAAATGGTTATTCCCGCTCAGTTTAAAGAAACTAAAGCGTTTTCTGAAGGGCTAGCTGCCGTGACTGAAGACGGTCAGAAGTGGGGATATATCGATCGCAAGGGACAAATTGCGATTCCGATGCAATTTGAAAGTGCAAAGGCTTTTAAGGGAGAGTTAGCCAATGAATAGTAAAGTCAGGTTAAGATAACCTTGCCCGCCCTACGAATGACTACGAACAATAATTAGGGGCTAAAGCCCCTACTACGAACAGATCCTCCCCCCTTTGTGCAATATTGAAGCGTGGTAGACCCTCACTTCTCAACCCAATTGCATGAATCTGTTCTCATTTCTGTGGCATTCTTCGGGGAAACTGGTGGCGATCGCGATCGCGGCAGGCATCTTCAGCGGCGGCAGCAGCGCGGCCCTTATCGCCCTCGTCAGCCGCGCGATCGCTAATTCTACCCCCCCCTCTACCCTCGCCCTCGCCTTCCTCATCCTCGCCTTTCTCGCCCTCGTCACCAGCATTTTCACCCGCGTCCTCCTCATTCGCCTCTCCCAAGATGCCGTCTACCGCCTCCAAATGCGCCTCTGTCGCCAAATTCTCGCCTCGGAGTTCGGCCACCTCGAACGGTTGGGTTCCCCTCGCCTCCTCGCCTCCCTCACCGAAGACGTACAAGCTATTTCCAACGCCGTTTACGTTCTCCCTTTCTTAGGCATTAACCTTGCCATCGTCGCCGGGGGACTGTTATACATCACCTGGCTGTCCTGGCAAGTGTTTATGATTGTCATGGCTGTCACTACCGTCGCCTTGATGAGTTCCCGCATTCTACTGCGTCGAGGTCGCCATTTCCTCGTCCTCGCCCGCAACGACCAAGATCGCCTCTATCAGCACTTTCGGACCATCACTGAAGGTATCAAAGAACTCAAACTCCATTTCCTTCGCCGTCAGGATTTTCTCAAAGAGGATTTGGAAACCACAGCCCTGGCATTTCGTCGCCACAATTTACGCGGTTTGAGCCTCTTTGCCACCACCGATAGTTGGGGAAAATTAATCTTTTTCTTTGCCATTGGTTTAGTGTTGTTTGTGTTACCTAACTGGTTCGCGATCGCGCCTCGCACTTTAGCCGGTTACGTCCTCACCTTCACTTATCTTATGGGGCCGATGGAAAATATCGTCAACAAACTTCCTCTCATCGGTAAAGCCAATATTGCCCTCGAAAAGATTGAAACCTTGGGTTTAACTCTTAGCCAATATGCAGAAGCGGCGAACAAACAGTCTTTACCTCCCCGCGAAGTGCCAACTCTTCAACTTAAAGGCATTGTTCGCACCTATCCCAGCGACGACGATACGCCTTTTGTCCTCGGCCCCATTGATTTGACGTTTACAGGCGGAGAATTGGTCTTTATTGTCGGCGGCAATGGCAGCGGAAAATCCACACTCGGAAAGTTAATTGCGGGACTGTATCTCCCCGAAGCGGGCGAAATGCGGTGGAATGGCGAGTTAATTGCGGCGGAAAATCGCGAGGGCTATCGTCAGAATATTTCGGCGATTTTTGCCGATTTTTATTTGTTCGATCGCCTGTTGGGATTCGATCGCGCCGAAGTTGACCAACGCGCGCAGCACTATTTGGAAACCCTGCATCTCGAGCGCAAGGTACGGGTTGAGGGGGGCAAGTTTTCGACCACAGCCCTTTCTACCGGACAGCGCAAGCGGTTGGCGTTGCTGACGGCGTACCTAGAAGATCGTCCCGTTTATTTGTTTGATGAGTGGGCCGCCGATCAAGACCCCGCCTTTAAGGATATATTTTACCGAGAGTTGCTCCCCCAATTGCGCGATCGCGGTAAAATCGTTCTCGCCATCGGCCACGACGACCGCTATTTCGACTCCTGCGATCGCCTCATTAAACTGGACTGCGGTCGGGTTGTCAGCGATCGCTTCACCCCTCAGTCGTCAGGCTGAGAGAACGATACAGTCTCCTATGGGACATTGAAAATCAGACTTCTCTGCTCGGATATTTGCGCTCCAAAAGAGACATTTCTTGATTTCCCACCCTCAAAAGGCAAAAAAGGTAGGAAAAGTAGGAAAAAAAGTAGGAAAGGTCATTGCCAATACAGCCAGTTCTGTTCAATAGGGTTCAGAAACCCCGCGAGAATTAAGAAATATAAAACCTCTTTGCTTCTCGAAAAGCTTGTGATAGTTTGTAAAAGTGTATTCACTTCGGAATAATGAATAATTACTTCTCCTTAAAAGAAGAGGATTGAAATTAAGGAAAATTTATAATCGATTAATTAATTCGCATCTTTACAAAATTTGCATTCGATTGCAATTAACCTAATTCTTGGAAAAAAGAGCACAACTAATGAACGCACAAAATAACGCCATTCCCCCCGTCGATCTTGTCATTGTTATCGATACCAGTCCATCAATGAAAGATGAAGCCCGTTCCTTAAGCGAAGCAGCAGAAACAGCCATTAATGCCGCCCGCTCGAGCTGCCCTTCGGATCTCAGAGTCGTCTGGTTTGGCATCGAAGGAACATGGAAAGGAACCAACTTCGATCGCAGGTTGCGAGAATACCTAACCCAAGACCTCAGCATTGACGAATCTGCGCTGCGAGGGAGAAAGCGAGGCGAAGTCGCCAGTGCCGGAGCCCAAGAAGATGGGGCGCGCGCGGTGGAGGATATCTCCGCTCATTTTGACTGGCGCGAAGGAGCCGCCCGAGCCATATTTTACCTCGGGGACGAAGCCTTAGAAGGGGGCGGAGCGAAAACGACACAAGAAGATATCGAAGCCGCTAATTTAGCCATCACCGGAGCCAATAACGCAGGCGTAGCCGTCCACACCTACTTTGGCACCAGCAAAAGCAAACATCGAGAAGGCATCGCCTCGGAATACGCCCGACTCGCCACAGAAACCCAAGGACAAGCCTTTACCGACCAAGATGCGATCTCGGGATTTAGCGCCGTCCTCGAAAAAGTCATTTGCGGCAGTCGCACGCCCAAAACCCCCGCCTTCACCCTCAAACCGGGTACCGTTTACGTCCAAGATTCCGTCTCGGATACCGTCAGCAAACTCTACACCCTCAACCTTTCGAGCGGCGAAGCGACCTTAGTTGGAGAAATCGCTACCGAAATCGCCGACATCGCCTTTGTGGGGTCCAAGCTGTACGGACTCGACCAAATCGATGGCGGAAAAACAACGCAACTGGTCGAAATCGACCCCGCAACCGGAACGCCAACAGTCATCGGAGATACGGGTTTTTACGTCGTCGGTTTGAGCTACGACCGCCAAACCCAAACCCTTTACGCAGCGAGTGCCAAACAACCCATCGCTATCGACCTCGCCACGGGGAAAGGCACGGCAACATCAACCTTGAGCGACAGCGATCGCAACTGCGGCGAAATTGCCTTCGCTCCCGATGGCACTGCCTACATCACCCTCATTGGCTACGACCGCAAGAAACGCCTCGCCACCTGCAACCTCCAAACCGGGGAAGTTAAACTCATTGGCGATATTGGCTTCCCCGATGTCGCCAGCCTAGAATTTATCGGCGACACCCTCTACGGCGTAACCGGGAACTTCTTCGACTTAGGTAAAGACGGGCAACTGATCTGCATCGACCTCAAAACGGGGAAAGGCTCGGTTGTTGTCAACACCGACCCGCTGGGACGTTGGGGCGGAATTGCCGTTGCCTAAAACAGAGTCGCCAATAAGCTGTTCGGCATAAAACCGCCGCGATTCGGGGGTGATGGAGAGACGGGGGGACTGGGGGATAGACGTTGCTCAAAATGGGCGCGCTCATCCTTCCCATCGCCGTACGAGAAAATGCGATCGCCAATATTTGTGCGATCGCTTAAAAGATTTTCTCGACTATAAGCAAGTAATGAAAAAGAGATTTTCCCGAAGATATCTCTATTAATCGGCGATTCAATAATTACCGATTGTCAAGCCGATTACCTTTGGGAGAATTTCAGTTCCATGCTCTAAATGCACCCAACAGCTTATCGATCGAACGTCAGGAAAAAGAACAGTGGTAAATGTACAAGCGGGTGCTACGATTATCGATACTGATGGAGGTGTGGATGACGCGATCGCTCTCGTCATGGCCCTCAATTGCGATCGCGAAGCGCTCGAGGGACGACATCGCCTCGCTCTCGAAGCGATTACCGTTGTCGCCGGTAATGTCGATGTCCATCAAGCTGCGCATAATGTATTGCGGACGATCGATATTGTTGACCCGAAGCTGCGTCCCTTGGTGGCAAAGGGATGTGATAAACCTCTGATGCGTTCTCCCTTTAACGCCGTCGGAATTCACGGGAGCGATGGTTTAGGAGAACTGCATCGGTTCAAAAATAGCGACGGCAGTCTTCGCTATCCCCCCATTTCCGCCGAACCCTCGTCGGAAGATGCTGTTGAGGTATTGCTGAAAGGCGCGCGAGACTACGGAGACGAACTGATAATTGTAGCCTTGGGGCCGTTGACGAATCTGGCAACGGCCCTGGAACGCGATCGCGCGACGCTGCAAAAGGTGGGACGCATCTATATTATGGGGGGAGCAATTAAAGTTCCAGGTAATATTTCCGCCGCCGCTGAGTTTAACTTTTTTGTCGATCCCCACGCTGCGCAAATGGTGATGGAGTCGGGTATTCCCCTAACGCTAGTGGGATTAGATGTAACGATGAAAGTTCCTTTGTTTCGTCGAGGCGTGGAAGATTTAGCTCGAAAATTCCCCTCCCCTGTAACTCAATTTGTCGCCGATTGTACAGAAATTTATATGGCGTTCCATCGCGACAACGAAGGATTTCACGGCTGCTATTTACACGATCCCCTAGCCGTTGGTGCAGCAATGGCTCCCAGTTTGGTGGCAACTCAACCTCTCTGGGTGGTTGTGGAAACTGAAGGCCGATTTACTTCGGGAATGTCTTTGGCAGATTTACGCGATCGCTCCAATGAATCTGCCTTCCCTCCCAACGTCGATGTTGCCCTCAGCGTGGATGCCGACCGTTTCTTTAAATTATTTTACCAGCTCGTCCAACTCCCCTCAAACGAGAAATGACTGCCACTCGCACTTCTTGTATAAAGAATAACATCAAAATTCTTGAATTGAGAAATATCGTAATTCTGGATTGGCAGCGAGAAAGTCAAGCTCTAAATCCTTTGTTTGCTAAGGCTTCAAAGAGCTATGACCTTGTATAAAACTATACAAATGATCGTAGCTAAAATCATTAATTTACTTAAAATTTCATCGACAGTGTTGAGTAAGATTGAGACAATGGGCGCTACGAACGGTTACTCGATTGGTGTAAGTTAGTTCTGCTATTTCAGTTTTCAGTCCCATTGCATTTTCGTTGTCAGTATGGTATCGTTCTACAAAGTTAAAAGTATTAGCTTGAAAACTAGATTGGCAACTTAGACAACGCTGATATTTGTTAGGGTGGCGTTTCTATTGGAAAAGTTGAAAAGCGTCGTAGACCGCGTGGGATTGATGTCAAAAAAATAGACATCAAAATTGTCTTTTGTCAAGGGTCACAAAGACGCGATCGCGTAAATGATGAAGGAACCATCGGCAATTGATATGGGTTCTTAATAAGGAACTAAAGAATCATCTACTACCGTCGATGGGCTTGACTGAGAAAGAAACGCAAAAAATCTCTTGCAAATTGAAAGTGGAACAATTGGATTGAAACATCCGTAAAATATGGCTTGATTGGCTCGGAACAGATGCTTTTCAAGAGATTGGTCTATTAAATACAAAGGAGAGTCAACCGTGACAAGAGATACATCAAGAGATGGATTTAGCAACACCGCGCTGACCTATGCTTTAAGTCACTTTAAACCCTTTTGGGACTTAATCAAAAGTAACGAAACTTGGAAACGTAAAGCTAATAAATTTTTGCTCAATAGTCTCATCTATAAAATTCCAACTCGTCCCTATCCCCATAGCATGATGACGTTGGATCCTCATATTCCCGGAACCGATCGACCGAAAAAAACGGACACTTATACATCTTGGGATTCATTATGCGATCGCACCTATACCGGACGGCATTTACCTCCCGATCCCGAACTCAACAAAGAAGGCAATTTACCCCCAGTTGAAGAGTTAGCTGTTTTATTTAAAAAACGAGACGGAAAAACGACTTATTCCGATAAATCGACTCTTCTGTTTCCCTATTGGGTTCAGTGGTTCACCGATAGTTTTCTCCGCATCGATCATTACAACAAATGGAAAAATACGTCCAATCACCAAATCGATCTCTGTAATGTTTATGGGTTAACCCGAAAAGAAACAAATTTACTCAGAAGTTTTGAAGGAGGAAAGTTAAAAACTCAAAAATTGAAGCGGAAAGACGGCGTAGAAGAAGAATATCCTCTGTTTTATTATACCGACCCAGAAAGCGGAACCATCGACCCTCAATTTGACGGTCTTTACAAGCCCTTAAACGACGAAGATAGACAACCCCCCGAAAGAAAAGCCAAACTATTTGCAATGGGTGTGGAGCGTGCCAACGTCCAAATTGGCTATGTCGCGCTCAATGTGCTCTGCCTTCGAGAACACAATCGACTTTGCGACGTTCTCGCTGAAAGTTATCCCGATTGGGACGACGAACGCCTCTTCCAAACCGCGAGAAATATTCTTATGGTGATTATTTTGAATATTATCATGGAAGAGTATATTTTTCACATTACGCCTTACAATTTCAACTTTTTTGCCGATCCTGAAGCTTTTACCAAAGAAAGTTGGTATCGCGAAAATTGGATGACCCTTGAATTCGATTTTGTCTATCGCTGGCACAGTGCTATTCCAGAAACATTCGTTTACGACGGCGAGCCTGTTCCGATGTACAAAAGTCTCTGGAATAATCAAATGTTGATTGACAAAGGATTGGGAGGGTTAATGGAAGAAACTTGTTCGCAACCCGGTACAAGAATTGGGTTATTCAATACCCCGGACTTCCTGATCGAGTTAACCGAATTGCCGACCATTAAACTGGGACGAAAAGCACAGCTAGCGAGTTATAATGATTACCGAGAAATGTGCGGTTTTCCCAGGGTGACAGATTTCAACCAAATTACAGGCGACGAATACGCTCAGCAAAAACTCAAAGAGTTATACGGCAGTGTCGATAAAATCGAATTTTTCGTCGGACTTTACGCAGAAGATGTACGAGAAAATTCAACAATTCCTCCCCTAGTCGCTCGATTAATTGGAATTGATGCCTTTTCTCAAGCCTTAACCAATCCTCTGCTGTCGGCTAATATTTTCAAAGAAGAGACATTTTCTGCTGTAGGTTGGGATATTATTCAAAACAGCAAAACCGTTTCGGATTTGGTCAATCGCAATGTCCCGCCTTCAGACCGGAAGTATAAAGTCACATTTGACCAATAAATTGACTGTTTTTTTGAATTAACGGAGTATGACAATTATGACTGTTGGAGCAGAAGCCAAAGCCGTTGAATCAGAAGTTCTCAAATTTGGCGACACAATTTATCTACAACATCTAAGTGGAAGGTACGTCTGCGAAGCCGATCGCGGCAGGCGCAATTGGCCGCAGTTGGGGAGTTCGGAAGCCGTAAAGCTGCAAATTCTACCCGGAAATGACGAGGAAAAAGATCTCGTTGATGGTGCAGTGGTTAAGCTAAAATCGAGCGAACCCGAAGTCGGCGATCGCGATATTTTAGGGAATTTTGGCGATAGTCACGATTGCTACTATTGGCTGGACAACTATAGTGTCAACAAGCAATCATGGAGAATGACGAAAAAAAATCGCAGCGGGGACAAAAAAATCCGCTACGGCGATGATGTTTATTTCACAAACCTTCACTACAAAAACCAAAACTTATCTCGCGATCCTCGCTACTCCGGTTATTTGGCAACCATTCTTTTTGCCAATGAGTGGTGGACGCTGAAGGCAGCCGTCGATCTTGATGAATGTGGAATTAGTGCGGAGGCGGCTTTGCTGCAAAGACGGTTTGAACCCGAAACGCGGAAATTTAGTGCGGCAAATATGGCCTATCTTGCCTATTGTGCAGAGGCGGTTTATCGAAATCCTGAAGACAGTAAAATGCTGCTCGAACAGTTAGGATTTGAGATTAACGGCACCGAGCATTTTATTGACTTTCCCGACACCAATACCCAAGCCATTGCAGTAGGCGACGATGAAAAAATCATCATTGCCTTTCGAGGAACGGAAAATTTAGACGACTGGAAAACCAATATTAATCTTGCCAAAGCGGTTTGGAAAGTGGGAATGGTTCATTCGGGTTTTTATAATTCAATTCAATCAGTTTGGCCTACGGCGATCGCGCGCTTAGAATCGTTGCGAACCAAGAATCAACCCATTTGGTTAACAGGACACAGTTTAGGCGGTGCCTTAGCCACCTTAGCCTCTGCAACCATTGATAATGAATTACCCGACTATGAAATTGCCGGAATTTATACCTTCGGACAACCCAGGGTAGGAGATGGAATTTTTAGCAAATTCTGCGACGAAAGAACCAAAGAACGTTATTTCCGAGCAGTAAACAATAACGATATTGTACCGCGCATTCCACAATTTCGGTATACCCATAGCGGGACGCTGTTGTACTTTGATGCCCTCGGAAATATGTATTCGGGAATCAATTTGTCTCCCCTTAATCCCCTCAGTTGGTACTATCGGTTTCAGGGTTACTTCCAGGATTCCTTTAATCTCGATCCCGACGATGTTGGCGATCATCGCATGGGGAATTATCGCATTTTAACCATGCGTCAACTTGAAGAAGCTGAGAAAAAATAGTTCCGATTTTGAGTATTTTGGGCAACAGGAGAATAGGGTATGGGAAGAAGAGGGTTGAGATGGTTGGGGTTAGGAATGACGATCGCGATCGCCATTCCCGGCGGACGGTCCTTCGCCTCGGAGGAAAATTGGCGATCGCTATTTGAGATACAACTGCGTCGGTCCTACGAACGTGGCGTTCGCGATGCGGCTGATGCACAAATCGAGGAAATTAGCAATACCTTGTGGTCGATTTCCACCGATAATCCCAACCTAAAATGGCGAGAGGTCGATGGGAAACAGCAAGTATTAGTTGTGACGTGGACTTCTTGGGGGGGATATGACAATAGCCTCGGCGAAACGATGGAGTTGACTCGAGACGTTTGGGTGACGGCAGTTCCTGAATTGCAACAGTTCGCCGCCCGACAGAACCTCGACTCCGAAAGTTTAACCCTAAGACTCGAACAGTACCTGGGTTTGCCGCCGCACAACGGTAAGACCCAATTCGTGCAAATGTGGGTCGATCCTGCAGACCTATTTCGTCCCTGTCCCGACCCCGAAATTGACGATACCCGTTGCGAACGCCAGTTTCCCGAAGGAGTCGAACCGTCCCATCAACGCTGGATTGTGGAAAACTGGCTGTCCTCCTACGGCGATAACGGGTATCCTTGGACGAGATTGGGCTATACCTACGATTGGGGTAGGATTGAAACTGAAGTGGGAGCTAGCGAATTTGTACTGAAAGCAGGCGCTACCGTTGAAGTGGAATCGGTTACAGCAACAGGGGAATACGTTCGAGGTCAGTAATTAATCAATTATTAATTAATAATTGATTAATTGGGTATAAGACCTCTTCGCAAAGGAAAAAAAAGACACGGACCAGAGAGGTCTCACGGGGCTTACAGGGTACGGACGCACCGAGAATCCCTACCCGCACACAGCCACTCCTAATTGCCGTAAGTTGTCCGGGCGCGATCGCAGATTTTCCTGAATTTCAATCTTCTTCTTTTAAGAAGAGGTAATCATTCATTGTTCATTATTCATTATTCATTGTGAAGAAACTTTTTACCGAATATCCAGAAAAAGACGAGCAGAAATATCGCGATCGCGCGCTGAAAAAAACCCGACTGAATATGGACAAGCGCTATGGAAATCGCGATCGCGCATTGCGGGATACCCATGCCAAAACCCATGCTTGTGCGACGGCAACCCTCTCCATTTTTGACTTTGATGAAGCAGCGATTAAGCAACAATTAGCGCAACAAAGCGCTTTAACCGAAGCACAACTCGCTCCTATTTCCCTCAAACAAGGACTCCTAGCACAAGCAAAAAGCTATCCCGTTTGGTTGCGCTTTGCCAACGGACGGACCACAGTTGAAAAAGACTGCGAATCGGATACGCGATCTCTGTCGGTAAAAATTATTGGCGTGGAAGGAGAACGACTTCCCGACAGTCATGAATCTCACACGCAAGATATCGTTCTCCAGAATGCAGAGATTTTTTTCATTAAAACCCTTCGAGACTATTATGGCTTTTTAAGTGCAGTCACGCGACAGGGAATTTTTCCTCTATTATGGTTGCTCTTTCATCCCCAGCAAAAATCAGCGCTGCAAAGCATTACCAAGCGAACGCCAAAAAGTTTGTTAACCGAACGATATTGGAGTGGTTCTGCTTCAGCATTAGGACTCAAACCCGATTTCAATCCTTCTCAAACCGGTGTCGTTCCTGTAGAATATCCGGCTGCTGTTAAGTTTGCATTCACGCCTGTTGAAAGTCAAGCTCCTCACGTCCCACTTACTTTTTCGTCGAGAAATGAAGCTGAAATCAAACAGGCAAAAGCGAGTGAGTCTCCCGATAATTATTATCGCGACGAATTAGTTCAAGCTTTAGCCAAACCGGAGGCAGAATACTGTTGGGATTTCCAAATTCAGCTTCAAACAAAGCCAGAAATGTCTATTGATGATGTCACTGTTGTTTGGAATGAAGAAGAAGCCCCATTTTTTACCGTCGGTCGCCTTACAGTGAAGCAGCAAACCATTAACCTGGAAAAACAGTGCGATTTCTGCGAAAATATGCGGTTCTCGCCTTGGAATGGTCTGACAGTTCATCGTCCCATTGGCGCGCTCAATCGCCTGCGCAGCGCCGCTTATGCCTTAGTCGGCGAGTATCGCCATCGCCAGCAAGGAGTAACTTATCAAGAACCAACCGGACAGGAAACTTTTGACTAGAATTGTAAGCTGTTCGACTTTTAAACTGTGTTGTCAAATTCTCCGAAAGGCACCAGGACACCAAGTGAATTCTGCTCTTTAAATGCAAGGGAAGCTTAATCTGGAATTAGAAATTAGCCATAGAATATGCCTTTAGTTTATCACAAAGCCAAAAACACAGCTTTCAAACAAAAGGTTCCTGTTGTGTCGTACAATGTATTCCCCCTCCTCCAACCGCAATATAATCGATATTCAATTGCACGACGGTTCGATCTGGAAAAAGCTTCTCTAACACATTTTTAGCATGGCGATCTGCCTTAGTATCGCCGAATTCCGGCGCAATTACGGCACCATTGATAACGTAAAAATTGATATACCCTGCTGCAAATTCATCGCTTTCAAATCCCGGTCGGATTTTGGTGGGGTTCTCAATGGCAAATACTTCTAATTTGTTTCCCTCTGCATCTGTGGCGGAGCGCAAAATATCGAGATGCTGTTGGGTTACGGTATAATCAAAGAAGGTTGGATCGGTTTCTAATGCTGCAATAACAATACCGGGTCGAGCAAAGCGGGCGTAAAAATCCGTATGACCGTCAGTAATATCGTATCCTGCAATCCCTGGCAGCCAAATAATTTTTTTCAACCCTAATAATGCTTTGAGTTCTGCTTCGCAGTCTTCCTTACTCAATCCAGGATTTCGATTGCGATTTAAGATACAACTTTCAGTAACAATTGCCGTTCCGCGACCGTCAACTTCAATTCCTCCTCCTTCAAATATAAGATTTGTGGAAATACGAGGAACGTTGGAGTATTGGGCGACAAAACTCGCAACTTCAGCGTCGCGATCGTACTCTTGCTTTTCTCCCCAACCATTAAAGTTAAAGTCAATTCCCGCTTTTCGACCCTCTTCATCGATGACAAAAACGGGTCCCATATCTCGCATCCAAAGATCGTCTAAGGGCGTAATAATTAACTCGATCTCCGACCCACATTTTTGTGCGGCAATGTCATAGTCTTCTTCTCGAACTAACATTTTGACGGGTTCGTATTTGACAATCGCGCGCGCGATCGCTGCCAGGTTATCTTGTACGCCAGACAGCAGTTCCCGTCCCCAATTTTCTTCGCTTGCACCAAACGCCATCCAGGTACATTGATGCTTTGCCGATTCATCGGGCATAAAACCCGTAAAATTAGAGTTCATAGCAGTTTCCGAATTTTCAGCGATTGAGGATTTAGGATTTGAACGTTGGCACCCGACTGAGATTTGTCCCAATGCAATGGAACCGGATGCTGTTGCGAGAAATTGTAAAAGGAAGCGCCTGTTAATCATTGAAAATCGTTGCTTTAACCATTCGATCTGTACTAATTTTTATAGGGCAGAATGTCGGTTCCATGCTTTAAATACCGAACTATTAGTGAGTATCTACTCTTCGAGAATTTCAACTAAATCGTCAACCAACACATCAAAAGTACGAGCGAGTTTCTTAAGTGCCGTGTAGTCTACCGTTGCTAAGGACGTAGAATGGGCATAACTTCTCACCGTACTATAGGTGATTCCAGAGCGATCGGAAACTTCTTTGAGCGTCCAACCTTTTTCCTGAGCCAGTTCTCGGACTCGCAAACGAATTAAACCCATTACAGACTTGACAAATGACACGGTTTATCTATAATTTGTGCTAAAATTCTAGTTTTAGCAGCGACTCAATTCGATAATGACTGCGAAAACTGAAATTGGAACTTTAATTGCTCGTTCTCCTGAAATTCGAGGAGGAAGACCCATAATTGCCGAAACAGGCGTTACGGTACGCCGCCTTGTTTCTTGGTATAAATTAGGTTTGACTCCCGAAGAAATTTTAGACCGAATCGGTCATCCCAATTTGGACTTAGCAAAGATTTATGCGGCGCTAACCTACTATCATGCTAACCGTGAAGAAATTGAGGCCGATTTAGCTCGGGAAGCGACTGAGATACAACAATTCGAGCAGGAGTGGCGAGAACAAAGGCAAAATGGATAACTATGCTGGCATTATATTTGGATGAAGACTCAATGGATCGAGATATTGTCGCGGCATTAAGGGCAAGGGGAGTCGATGTTACCACGGCTATAGAAGCAAAAATGTTGGGACGTTCCGATTCAGAGCAATTAGACTATGCTACTCGTCAAAGAAGAGTATTGTACACTTTTAATCGAGGGGATTTTTACCGCTTGCACGCTCAATACTTAACTGAGGGGAAGTCTCATAAAGGAATTATACTTGCTCCTCAACAACGTTACTCAATTGGGGAGCAATTGCGACAAATTCTTGAATTAGTTTCTATCAAAACCGTCGAGGAAATGGAAAACAATGTGGAGTTTATTAAAGGTTGACACCTCCATGTAGGAAGCGCTTCTCGATTGCAGACAGAGAAAGTACGGTTTAGTCCATTTAAAACCGCAGAACAAATGTACGACTTGACAAAAAGAGAATTATAGTAGGCAATAAGAATTTGTCCGGGGCGATCGCGATCGCGCAACCTAGAAATCGAGAGCGTCCTTTGAAAGTCCAATTGCCAAAATTACTATTCCTTTTCCAACAAACCCCTCCTAGATTGGTAAAATCGGTAAAATAGCGTCATTTAGAGAGTCTTAAAGCCGATATCTACAATGCCAACCTCAGCCTACGCGATCGATTTTGGAACGAGCAACACCGTTATTACCCGTTGGAATACCGCCCTTCAACAAGCGGAAACGATAACATTGCCGGGACTTTCTCAACAACTGAGCAATAACCCTCCCCTCATTCCCAGTTTAGTCTACGTCGAAGATGCCAGTCAGGGCAAAATTATCGCCGGACAACAAGTTCGAGACCGAGGACTCGACCTCGCTGGGGATTCCCGATTTTGGCGGAGTTTTAAACGAGGAATTGGCGCATCCATACAAGGATTTCTCCCCGAATTGGATGGCACAACCGTTACATTTGAACGGGTGGGACAGTGGTTTTTAACCGACCTCATTCAACAGCTTCAAAGCGACCCTTCAGAAACCATTGAATCGCTGGTTTTAACCGTTCCAGTCGATAGCTTTGAAGTGTATCGAAACTGGTTGAGCGACGCTTGTAAAACCCTCGAAGTCGAACGGGTACGAATGTTGGACGAACCAACGGCTGCTGCTTTGGGATACGGGACAACAAAGGGAGATGTTTTATTAGTCGTAGATTTTGGCGGGGGAACCCTCGATCTCTCTTTGGTTCGGCTGGATTTAGGTAAAAACCCGGCGCAGAAACCTTTAGGATTTATTTTAAAATGGGGCGAAAAGACGTTAGGAACGAGTTCTGCTCAAAAGGCGAAAACAGCGAGAGTTTTAGCTAAAGTGGGACAAAATCTAGGGGGGTCGGATTTAGATGATTGGTTAGTCGATTATTTTGCGAAGGAACAAGGTTTGCCCAAATCATCTTTGATCGCTCGCTTGGCAGAGCGGTTAAAGATTCAACTGTCTTCTCGAACCGAAGCGACGGAAGTTTATTTTAATGACGAAACGTTGGAGAGTTACGAGTTAGCGTTGACGAGAAATCAGTTTGAAGCAATTTTAGAAGAAAGAGGATTTTTTCAGCAGTTAAATGAGTTGATGGCGCAGGTGTTGCAGCGAGGACGACTCCAAGGCATTGAAACGACGGATATCGATGCGGTGCTGTTAGTGGGGGGAACGGTGCAAATTCCGGCGGTACAAACTTGGGTAGAACAGTATTTCGATCGCGGGAAGATTCATTGCCAAAAACCCTTTGAAGCGATCGCAACGGGAGCATTACAACTGGCTCGAGGGGTTGAGGTGACAGATTTCCTCTACCACAGCTATGGCATTCGCTATTGGAACCGACGGGATAATCGTCACAGTTGGCATCCCATTATTAAAGCCGGTCAGCCCTACCCGACCAGCGCTCCGGTAGAATTGGTATTGGGTGCTTCGATTGACAATCAACCTCAAATCGAACTGATTGTTGGGGAATTGGGGGCGGAAACGGGCGCAACAGAAGTGTATTTCGACGGCGATCGCTTGGTAACGCGATCGCTTGCCACAGGAGAAACCGCCGTTCAACCCCTCAACGACAAAGATGGTGCGAGAACCATCGCTCAACTGGAGCCGCCGGGAATGCCGGGACGCGATCGCGTTAAACTCCAATTTAGCGTAGACGAACAGCGCTTTCTACGTCTGAGCGTCGAGGATTTGCTCGCCGAGGAAATTTTAATGCGCGATCGCTTGGTTGCACAATTAAGCTAAATCGAGCCGAGTTGCCATCTGAAGGCGATCGCGATCGTTAGTGCTGACCACCTGCGGAATTTGCTCGCCAAATCGATCGCATTTAAATTTGCATTTACGGCCTTTGGTTCCGCTTCTTAAATTCTTTTTTGAGCAATATCTCATATAAAACTCTGCCTGCAGTACCGCAAAATTCTTCAATATTCTGCTCATCTTTGTTGTCAAAACTTGCGTGAAACTGCTTAGGTGGAACTCTAGAGTAAGAAAGCTTTTCATCGCCGTCATCCGTTAATTGATTCTTGATTACCTTGTTAACTAACTGCAAGATTCCGACCAATTTTTCTATACCCTCGGTGCGAGCGTAGATCGGCACGCATAATAGACTGCATGTGCGATAATTAAGTTGTTGATCGAAAGCCTTTGCTGTTTGAGAGCGTCGATCGTCCTTCTCGTATATATCAAAAGGTATATTAACGATCTTTCCGGTTAAAGTAGTCTCTCCAACAATGCTATTATTATTAATAGGAATTTCTCTCAGACGCTTCTGTTCTTTGTTATCAATGGTTTGACCTCGTAAATGCTCTCCATCAATCAGCCATAGAGTGATGCGGTGAGCAGAAGCCATGTCGCGAGCGGCTTCCATGATTCGTACGAACTTGTCTTCCGAAGTCAATCCTGGCTCTGTAATCAGATTTTGGGCTTTATGAAGCATATTAATGATTCTCTGCGATTGAACGTTATGATAGGTTTTCAAAAAACTATTAATATACTCTGCAATACGCTGAGAGTCGCTAGATTGAAATGCTTCTAATTTAGCCCGATTAAACCCATTCTTTTCAATACCTCTAGGCGTAGAAAATAGATCGATATGGTTCCAAAACTCAATAATAGCGATAATTTCATCTCGATCTGGTGAGATAATTGGAACTGCAGCGGCATTCTCGATACGAAAGCCAGGTTCTATGAAATTACTGATGGAAGAACGAGGATCGCAATGAAAGTCTCGATCGACTTTTTGGATTTTCTGACTCTGGGCTGCTTCTCCAGCTAGACCCTCCCCGATAGCTATCTGAACTGTCTCTAAACTTTCACCCTGTTCGTCATTTAGAATCGGAGACCAGAGTTGAGTTTTCTCCTCATTCAAGAAAAAAACAATACCCCGATTAGCATGAAGACTTTCTGCAGCCGGACGGGTAATCAACTTGATTTTTTCTATTAGCTGTCTATTTTGTTCATCTATTTCTGAGATACTTGCCCTTCCCAGGACTTCTGCTATCTGGATGTTGAGTTCCTTCATTCGGCGCTCGTCGCGGCGACTAAAGCTGGCTTTCCATTGAGTCGGTGGCGTTGGATGATGAGTGGGGTCGTAATCAGGGAAGTTGCCTCTACGAGTCTTGTTGACTAGCTGTGTAACTCCAATAACATCGCCTTGAGTATTGCGAACGGGCATACAGAGTAAGCTACAGGTACGATATTTATTTTCTTTGTCTAGCTTTTTGGCAACTTCAGCATTATCCTCACGTTCATAGAGGTCATATTCGATATTCATAGGCTCATTGGAGAGCGCTACTCGAACAGCAATGGCAGAGGTGTTTTTCTCGAGGTCTAAAGAGAGCTTTCGAGGCTTCCGTTGACCATCATTATGAATTGTTGTGCGGAGCTTTTTCTTTTTGGAATCAAGTTCCCACAAGGTACAGCGGTGTGCGTTGACTGGCTTGCGAGTTGCTTCCATAATGCTTTGGAGTAGCTTTCCTCTATCTTGGTTTTTATCCTCGCTGATAGTATGAGTAAACTCAATACGTTTTTGGCTCATCTCTATCTTGTAGGCTAAGTTGTAATAGCTATAGAATTCCTCTAAAACTTCGCGAATTTGGGGAGATACTTGCTTAAGCAGCCGCTCGTCTACTTCCGTAAAACCTTGTTTGTCAATATGAGATTCGCACAGAATTTCGGTTTTAGGTAATTCAAGGAAGTTAGGGTTCAGCTTGTTCAAAAATTGAATAACAGCAATTAAATTATCTTGTGCGTCCTTGATAGGAAAGCTGAGTAGGGTATAGGTTCGATAACCGTTGAGTTTATCTTGCTTTTGGGTTTCTGAGGAATCTGGGTGTTCGTGGACATCATATTTGATGTTGATTAGCTCTTTAGTGTTAGCCGTCTTGCCAGCAAACCCTCTGTCGATAGGGATATTAATCTCTGGTGTATCTGGATTGTTAGTTTCTGTCACCAAAGACCAAAGTTCTTCATCTAGTTCATCGAAGAAAAAAATGGTAGCTCTATGAGCATTGAGAATCCGCTTTATCTTAAGAGTTATCTTGTCTATTGTTTCTGTGAAAATAGATAGTAAACTGTCGATATCTTCGGGAGATTTGCGAAGGCTTGCTCGTAGATCCAGAATATCCGGCCAACCCTCACCACCCCATAGTTTGGCAATAACGAAATTATTCCCTCCCATCTCCGAATGGGGTGTTTGTTTTTTCTGACATTCCTTAAGTGCTGTCTGAGAAACCGTATTGTCTAGATGCTCTATGAGGTTGGTGACCCTAACCGTTGTATCCCTCAGTCGATTCGCTGCGCCTCGTAGTGCTTCGATAAAGTGATACGTATAGATGCTCATGGATTGGTCTTTGAACCAATGAGATTTCTCGTCGTCTCTACAAGAGGTAAACACCACTCGACCTCTTCCTTCTTTGAGAGCTTCGATAAAACCTTTCGATGGAGCAGCAAATTGTTCGAGCAATTCCGCACCGACAATTTCCTTTGCATTCTTGGAGGGTGCCATTCCCGCCGCATGACAGCTATCGATGACAATCAGCAGGCGATCGCACTCAATCTGACGCAACGCCTCGGTGAAGTCTTCAGCCGACAGCGCAGATGCCGCTAGGGCTTTAGCCCATCGCTCATAAGGTGCATTCGGATCGCAGATGACATCGTGCTGCACCAGATAATAGCGACCGTCAGTTTGATCTAACCAGCCATGACCCGAATAGTAAACCAAAACGGTTGCTTCTTGCTCTGCCTCTGCTTTCTCCTTGAGCCACTTCAAGCCATCTAGAATCGCGCTACGGGTGGCTTTTTCATTATTCAGAACCCGGATATGCTCTCGATCGTCGGGATAGGCACATAGGTCGGAATCTATCAACGCCTCATAAATGGCTTGGGTGTCTTTAACCGTCACGGGCAAAGAGAATGGCTTATAGTTACACTCCCCAACACCAATCAGCAACGCATAACCCTTGTCAAATCGTTCGGTCATCCCCATCAAACTCTCTATTCAGTAAGTTGTTCGTGTCGCCAGCTTATTCCCTACTCCCCGTAGCGACTGACCCGGAAAACCAAGTAGTTATACTCCAAGGGCGAATCATCTGCTTTGTGAACGATCGCTCCGAGGTCGGGTTTATAAATCCATTTGTTCCAGTCAAGGGTCGTCTCATCGGGAACCTGAACCGCAAGATAATTTCCCTCCGCCAGACGAATTCCCATCGCCGCATCCTCAAAATCCAACCCCAGATAAAACTTCTGTACCGGAACATTTTCATGGCGTTGAGCCAGGGCTTGCACTAATCCTACAGTGAGTGTCGTAAAAGGCGCGATCGCAGGTTGAGCGGTGGTTAATAGTTCCAAACCCGTTTGAAAGGGCGAAGACTCTAAAGCCGATAACACAGCTTGGTCAGCTTCATTTTTAACATTGACTGTAGAGCATTCAAAGGCAACCCCCTGAGAACTCGCATTCAGACCAATAAAAACCGGGTAGCCTGCAATTCCTGCTACTTGTCCTTCTGGCACTCGATAGGTTTGGCTGAAGCTTACCGACTCCTGAGAATCGGCCACCTGATTGCGAGCGGCAAACGCGACCAGAATGTTGTGAATGCCACCGCCTGGATATTTATGAATCCGCAGGCGGTCGAGGCGAATGTTGATGCGGCCGTTTTTAAGGGTGGGGTCGGCAGTTATCGCACTCGGGTGTTGAATGGCTTGAGGTTCTGTAGCTTCCGACTGACGTGGGGCAAGATAGCCAAATTGATGCGTCGCGTGCGCCCAAGGCTGGCTTTTGACTGAGTTAAAGGGCTTCCAAATCTCTTCTATGCCTTTGTCCTTAGCTTCCGTTAAAAAATCCGGATCCCCCATTTGCTGAAGCTTAGCGACGATTGCCTCGGGAGTATCGTACTCACCAATTACCTTCAAATCTGTCAATGAAACCAACTGCGAATCGCTCATAGTAGCTGCTTGTTTTCAAACCTTAACTCTATTGTTGCTGATGAGAGATCATTTCTCAATAGGTCTCAGAAATTCTCCGTAGCATTTTTAACCAAGATGTAAATCCGATCCTAACTCTGTTCCGGTGTTCCCGAATCTCAGCAAGTCACTGTTCAGCAAATCCAACGAAGACTATCTTCATCTTTCGTTCTTTGAAGAGAAAACTGTCAAGGAGTTGGGCGATCGCGCCGCAGTAACTTCCCTGAAGTTGACGCGAATCTATCTCTTGCACAGTTGGAGGGTCGCTCGAAGCGCGCGACCGCGTCCGTCTGCCGCTTTTTCAGAGGCAGCTATTTAAATTTCTCCATCTTTGAGCTAGAGTAAGACTTCCTGTCGTCTAGCCCCCCCGCTCGATCGCCATGTTTTCCCGACTTCATCGCGTTACAACTGCAACGCTGTTGCTCGCTCTCGCCAGCATTCCAGCACAAGCAGAACCCATTTCCACCGTTTTGGGGAGGAAGCTAGAAAGCAGGACAATGCGACGCGCAACCTCGCTCGATACGCCCTTCGCGATCGCGCAAACCCCGACCCCCGAAACCCCTCCTCCGGTAGAAGAACCAACAAACGAAGCTTCTCCAACAGAAGACACTCCTCCTCCGGTAGAAGAACCAACAAACGAAACTTCTCCAACAGAAGACACTCCTCCTCCGGTAGAAGAACCAACAAACGAAGCTTCTCCAACAGAAGACACTCCTCCTCCGGTAGAAGAACCAACAAACGAAACTTCTCCAACAGAAGACACTCCTCCTCCGGTA
>JAXHVQ010000083.1:0-27213 GCA_034189065.1 Cyanobacteriota bacterium | reverse complement strand
TGGGGCCCAATGGGGCGGGAAAAACGACGACGATGCGGATTTTGTCGGGATATTTGCCGGCGACGGCGGGAGTGGCGAAGATTGCGGGTTATGATGTTCGGGAGAATTCAATGGCGGTGCGGCGTTCTATTGGCTATTTGCCTGAAAATCCGCCGCTGTATTTGGAGATGACGGTGGAGGGGTATTTGCATTTTGTGGCGCGAATTAAGGGGGTGTCGGCTGGCGATCGCGCGCAGAAAATTAAGAGTGCGATCGCGCGTTGCAGTCTGGATGAAAAGCGATCGGTTCTAATTCGCAAGCTGTCTAAGGGGTTTCGCCAGCGGGTGGGAATTGCCCAAGCCATCGTTCACAATCCCCCGGCTATTGTTTTGGACGAACCGACTATCGGTCTCGATCCCCGGCAAATTATTGAGGTGCGTCATTTAATTAAGAGTTTAGCAGGGGAACATACGATTTTGCTCTCGACTCATATTTTGCCTGAAGCGAGTATGACGTGCGATCGCGTGACGATTATTAATAAGGGAAAGGTTGTCGCTACGAATACTCCCGATAATTTAACCGCCCAGCTTTCCGAGAGTACGGGATACGACTTGGAAGTGGAGGGGGATGCCGATCGCGTTCGCCCGCTGTTACAGTCTATTGCTGGGGTGCAGCAGGTGCAAATTATTCCCCAAACCCCATCTGCCGCCGATACGTTTCCCTTTCGCACTCCCCTTCGTTCGCGGGTGCGCATTTCCTCCGCGTCGGGATCGGATCCCGGGCGCGCGATCGCGGCCGCGATCGTCACTTCGGGTTTAGGATTGTACGAAATGCGTCGCACTCGTCCAACGTTGGAGGATGTTTTCTTGGAACTCACGATGTCGGAGAATCTCGAGGAGAATCGAGAGGGAGAAAAAGAGGCGATCGCGTCCGTCCCCGAAGCCCAATTGACTGAAATTGCCTCAACTTCGGCAGTCGAAAAATCGCGCGATCGCGGCGATCTCGATGCGGGAGATACAGAAGAAACCCTTAAACATCCACCCTCAGAAACCGAATGATTTTTCTTTCTAATATTATCGCAATTTATCGCAAGGAATTGCAGGGATACTTTGTTTCTCCCTTTGCTTATATTGTTGCCGCCGTTTTTTGGGCATTATCGGGATTCTTTTTTCTCACGATTTTAATCGCTTTAATTCAAAGCGTTGCCCAAACCGCCCAAAACGAACAACTCGGCTTAATTTCGCCTCCCATTGACGTAGCTTATGAATTTTTACTTCAGTTTTTCAGCATTATGGGATTGCTGATTCTTTTTATTTTACCTATTTTTTCAATGGGACTTTATGCCGAAGAGCGCAAGCGAGGAACATTGGAGTTGTTGGCAACTTCTCCCATTACCAATTGGGCAGTTGCGACGGGCAAGTTATTAGCTGTTTTAACCTTTTTTATCTTTACAATTTCGCCCTTTTTAATTTACGAAGCCATCGCCTTTAGCAGTGCCGATCCGCCGTTACAACCAGCCGTGCCGCTTTTAGCTCATTTAGGTTTAATTTTACTAGCAGCGGCAATTTTATCATTAGGAATGTTTATTTCTTCGCTGACGGATAGTTTGATTCTCGCTGCTGTGCTGACCTTTGCCCTTGCCTTGGGTTTATGGATTATTGACATCATTGCAGACCGAACTATTGAACCTTTTCGTTCTATTTTGGGGCATCTTTCCTTACTCAAACATTATAACAATCTGGTTCGAGGAATTGTAGATACGAGCAGTTTAGTTGCGCTTTTTAGTTATATTGTTTTGGGCGTATTTTTAACCGCTCAATCCATTGAAGCTTTGAGATTTTCGCGTCGATAAAATTGGGCTATAACGTCCCTACTATCGATTTAGATTCTTAACCCGTTTTAACGGGTTTGGTGCTCTTAGCCCGAAATTGATTTCAGGGCTTACACTCCAGCAATCCGCCGCACATCTTCGGTCGGCAGATTCAAAGTTTCGGCGATTTGCTCTATGGTTAAACCCAAAGCGAGCAGTTTTGGAATAGCTTCCTGCTGGGATTGTTCCGCTCTTTCTGCGCGCTGTCGTTCGGTTTCGGCACGCTGTCGTTCGGCTTCGGCGCGCTGGCGTTCGGTTTCGGCACGCTGGCGTTCGGCTTCCTCCGGCAGAGGCAGTAAATCGCCTTCTAATGTCGCCCACCTCAGCCAAGTGGCGGTTATACCTTTAAAAGTTCCCTGCCAGCGCACCAAGGCTAAAGAAAGTGCATGGCTGATTCTGCGACCTTGGTCGTTGACCGGAATGGGTTGATAAACGCTACCTTCGAGCAAAAATCCTTCCCAGTCTGTGGGGTTGAACGGGTCGAACCAGAAGTATTCCGGGACGCGCAACTGATTCTGATAAATTTTCTTTTTCTCGTTTTTATCTTTTTGGGCGGTGCTGGAGGACAGTAATTCAATAACGACATCGGGACCTTTCCCTTCTTGCCAAACCACCCAACTTTTGCGTTCGCCCTTGGGGACTCCTAATACCGCGAAGAAATCCGGTCCGCGAAAGTCCTGGTTGCGCGCCTGTTCGACGCTGAAATAGACAAACATATTGCCGCTGACATAGCCGTCGTCGCGCTTCTCTAACCAAGAGAGAAGCGTGTTAATCAAGAGTTCCATTTGGTCTCGATGCCGCTGGGTTTCCATTGGGATGTCGTCGTCGCAGGGCAATTCGTCTTGGGTGGGCAGGCGGAAAGTTTCGGGTTGAGCGAGGGTGGTTGGGGACATGGCAATCTGACAATTGTAAACCGAGCGGGGCTGTTTCTATGCTACTCGAAGCTAAGCAGGGGGAGATGGGGAGATGGGGGGATGGGGAGAGGGGGAGATGGGGGGATGGGGTGATGGGGTGAAATGAATTTGGCGTATTCTTGTCTCCTGTAGAGGTGCGTCGATGATATTTTTGGGGTTAACTTGTTGGGTACAAAATAGCTTGAATTGTTGTACGACAAGGGATTTGGCGATTTTGTCAGGGCTTGGCGTACTAATCGACGCACTTCATGGCTTTATCGAGGAGTAGAGGTGCGTCGGTGACATTTTTCGGGTTGACTTGTTGGGTAAACAATGACTGAAGTTCTTGTCTGACAAGGGATTTGGCGATTTTGGAGATGGATGGGTGTACTAATCGACGCACCTCCCCCAATCTCCAAAACCCGCATTATTTCGTTGAGGTGCGTCGATGCCATGCTGGGACTGGATTTGAGGGGGGTCAAATTGACAAATTTTCGGGCTGTAAACTATAATTCAGAGAGGTGCGTCGATTCGGCGGCTGAAACCCTTACGGGGTAAGGGCTGTCAGACGAACTCCCTACCGACTGGGTTAAATCGGATTAGTTGGAAACCTCGGCATAGCCGAGAGATTGGAGTATTTGCTCCCCCCCCTACCGACTGGGTTAAATCGGATTAGTTGGAAACCTCAATGCTAACTCGTTCGCCGCAGATGCATCCCCTACCGACTGGGTTAAATCGGATTAGTTGGAAACGTGTAAGGCGAGCTATCAGCTCCCCAAGGTGGGAACCCTACCGACTGGGTTAAATCGGATTAGTTGGAAACCTCCTGGTCTATAAGTTGTTTTAAATTGAAAAAACACCCTCCCTACCGACTGGGTTAAATCGGATTAGTTGGAAACCTATTTCTGGTGCTACCAGTGTTGCTAATTATTTTATTCCCTACCGACTGGGTTAAATCGGATTAGTTGGAAACTTTTGCTTTTCTTCACGTGTTTCATTTTCGCTGCCCTACCGACTGGGTTAAATCGGATTAGTTGGAAACCTGGAAGACCTCCTTGGTCTATAAAGTTTGTTTTAAACCCTACCGACTGGGTTAAATCGGATTAGTTGGAAACGATCACTGAGTTGTTCGATGGCTGTTTTCAGCTCGCCCTACCGACTGGGTTAAATCGGATTAGTTGGAAACCGTAGAAGCAATCAAAGCAAAAGTAAAAATAGAAAATTCCCTACCGACTGGGTTAAATCGGATTAGTTGGAAACAATCTGAGGATATAACCTCTCCCGAGGTTACATCCTCAAGCCCTACCGACTGGGTTAAATCGGATTAGTTGGAAACTCGAGTCTGGGGCCCCCCTGTCCGGGGGGGTGTAACCCTACCGACTGGGTTAAATCGGATTAGTTGGAAACGCTTTTTTCTGTTAAAAATCCCCATTTTAGACTCCTTACCCCTACCGACTGGGTTAAATCGGATTAGTTGGAAACCTTTGGGGGCATACTCCCCCGGGTAGTAGTTGGGCCCTACCGACTGGGTTAAATCGGATTAGTTGGAAACCATCTTTATCGCTTAGCTCGACTTCGCCACTTTCTAGGCCCTACCGACTGGGTTAAATCGGATTAGTTGGAAACCTGCTTCTTTAACTGTCGCGCCTCTTCTTCTTTGAGCTTCCCTACCGACTGGGTTAAATCGGATTAGTTGGAAACCTTTAATGGTGGCTGGATTATTACTGAATAGTTTTCCCTACCGACTGGGTTAAATCGGATTAGTTGGAAACCGTGGCCTCACGGCCCGTATACCTTTCAAGAGCTCCCTACCGACTGGGTTAAATCGGATTAGTTGGAAACGTTGATGTGTTCAATAGACCTGTACGACACAACAAAGCCCTACCGACTGGGTTAAATCGGATTAGTTGGAAACCTGACCCCTCCGTTAAGCGTGCCACAGGGACAGACCCACCCTACCGACTGGGTTAAATCGGATTAGTTGGAAACCTGGATAAATCCGTTCGGGTTTTTTTCTTTCTTCAAACCCTACTGACTGGATCCAATGGGATAAGTGAAATGCGATCGCGCCCTCAAAACCCACGCGATCGCACCTCCATTTACTCTGGGATAAAGGATTCTGCCGCCGCAGCGCCAACAGGGTTTGCCATGCGTCAAAAGTCGGAGTAGTCTGGAAAGCGCACCCCCTGCGTTCCTTTGGGCGGAGTACCGAAAACTCATTTGTCGGTTAAATGTACCCCGCCTCCTGACTGACTCCCATGCAAACCATTCCCAAATTTTCTCGCAAACTCTGGAAATACTTCGTCCTCTTCGGCATCTTCCTAGCCGTTGCCGGACTCGTTTCGGGCGTACTTTCTCCCCAACAGTCGCCGATCGCGATCGCGCTAACAGTCGCCGGAATTGCGATCGCGATCGTCTCTGCCATCGCTTGGGGAAGCGGACCGAAGGGCTTCTTCACCCAGCGATCGGTACAAGACGGGACAAACGCCACCGTCGCCACCCTCTCAGTCCTCGCCATTTTAGGACTGATTAACTTCATCGCCGTTCGCTACGCCGTCCGAGTCGATTTAACCGAAGCCCAACTCTTTACCCTTTCCCCCCAGTCCCAAGAAATCGTCGCCACCCTTCCCAAACCCCTCAAGGTCTTCGTGTTCGACCCCGAACCCGACCCCCTCGATCGCGAATTACTGGAAAATTATCGCCGTCAAGGGGCAAATTTCCAATTCGAGTTTGTCGATCCTCAAATTAACCTGGGACTCGCCCAAAGATTTGGTGTAAAATCGCCCAAAGCGGCTTACGTGGAATATGGCGATCGCAAACAAGAAGTTCAAGTTTTTCGCGACGAACGAGAACTCCTTGTCGAAAACCGATTAACCAACAGCATCGAACAAATTTTACGCAATCGAAGACCCTCGGTTTACTTCCTCCAAGGACACGGCGAATGGCCCTTAGAAGAAGGAGGAGAAGAAGGAAGCATTTCCCAAGCAATTGCCGCCTTGCGAGACAAAGGCTATGAAGTCCAACCTCTCAACCTCGCCGAACAGCCAGAAATTCCCCAAAATGCAGACGCGATCGCGATTTTTGGCCCCAAACGGTCTCTGTTTGACGGAGAAGTTATCGCCCTACAAGATTACCTCAACGGCGGCGGCAGTCTTCTGATCGCCATCGACCCCAGAACCGATGTCGATCTCGACCCAATTTTCGACCAATGGGGAGTACAACTCGACCAACGCCTCGTTATTGACGACTCGGGCAGTGGCAGTCTTCTCAACTTAGGTCCGGCAACCCCCTTAGTCGTTCAGTACGGCGTTCATCCCATCGCGGCTGACTTTGGCAACAGCATCTCGGTGTATCCTCTCGCGCGTCCGGTTGAAATTGAGTCAATCGAAGGGATTCAGGCGTTTCCGCTGCTGGAAACCAATCCTCAAAGTTGGGCAGAAGCCGACCTCGAGTCGGAAACCATTGAGTTCGATCCTCAAACTGACTTGGAAGGACCTTTAACCCTTGGCGTTGCCCTCAGCAAGCGGGAAACGACGGGAGAACTAACAGAGGAGGAAGAGTCTGTTTCCCAAGACTCCGAGTCGGATGACAATGAAGAAGAGTCTTCCTCTCAACAGGAAGATGGGGATAGCGATGAAGAAGAGTCTTCCTCTCAGCAGGAAGATGGGGATAACGATGAGGAAGAATCTCCCTCCCAGCAGGAAGATGGGGATAGCGATGAAGCCGATGAGTCTATTTCTCAAGACTCCGAATCGGATGACGATGAGGAAGAATCTCCCTCCCAACAGGAAGATGGGGATAATGATGAGGGGGAACGTTCCTCGTCCGATGACACAGAAGCGACTTCAACGCCCGATGCTGAGGAAGATGACACCGACACAACTTCAAGCGAGTCTCAGGAAGAAGAGGAAGAAGAAACCCCTGCAACGTCTCAATCTGAGGAAGAACAGTCGGAGGATGAGTCAGATGCGCCTGCTGAAACGCCTCAATCGCGACTGGTGGTTTTTGGCAATTCGACTTTTGCTTCTAATGGATGGTTTGACCAGCAAATCAATAGCGATGTGTTTCTCAATTCCGTTCAATGGCTGGCGAAAACCGACGAGTCTAGTTTGTCGATTCGCCCGAAGCAGCCGAAAAATCGCCGCTTGAACTTGACAATTGGACAAGCTAGTGCTATAGGCTGGTTGGCTGTGTTTATTGTACCATTGTTAGGGTTCGCGATCGCGGCATTGATGTGGTGGCGACGACGGTAATCCCAATTCCCCAAACTGCGACTACAGATGCCGCTTTCGGGGACACCGGAGAGGGGGAGAGGGGGAGATGGGGAGATGGGGGGACTGGGGGACAAATGACGAATGACGAATGACGAATGACGAATGACAAATGACTAACTTTCACTACGCGGTCGGCCGAGGGTGGTAATATAAATGACGGCTTCGTCGGCAGGGATGCCCAAAACGTCGTTCACTTGGTCGTCGAAAAACCCGCCAATGCCGCTAACGCCTAAACCTAGTTGAATAGCTGCTAAATTTAAACGCTGTCCCAAGTGTCCCGCGTCTAAGTGCAAGTACCGATAAACGCGATCGCCGACGGCCGCGATCGCGCGCTGCAAGTCCGCCGTATGAAACACCAAGGCCCCCGCATCTCTTCCCAAATCTTGCCCCAAGCATAAATAATGAACTTCGCGCCGGAAATTTTTAAAGCGAATTTGACGCAATTCTTGAGCTTTGGGAGCATAATAATAACACCCTGCTTCCAACCCCTCCACGCCCAAAACTACCACAAAGGTTTCCAACCAACTCAAATCGAAATAATCCGGCGCGCGATCGAGTCCCTGCGGACCATAATCTTGAGGTTGATAAGCAAACCCCAGCAAAGCTTTCAGTTCGTCTAAAGTTAAATCATTTCCCGAATAAGCGCGCGTCGAACGGCGTTTTAAAATCGTTTGTTCGAGTCCTTTCAACTCCGTTCCCCAATCGATGGCATCGGTTTGCATTGAAATTTTCAAGCAAAAGGGAAAGTTATATTTATCTTCCAAGGCCGTATCCTGGCTTTGGCGCGGCGATTCAAAGGATTGAATTTCCGTGGAATGATGAAGATAGTTCAACAATTTTCCGTCGGGAATATCGCCATAGTCGGTTTCAATCCTCGAAGGAAGCGCAGTCCATCCCAAACCCGACGTTTCTTCCCCCTTCTGGATATCTGCTAAAGGGACAACTGCCAAAACGCCCTCCTGTTGGGAATCGAGATACAGCAAATCATTCATCGCTTCATCTTGGAACCCGCCGATGAGAGAAGCGCGATAGCCATCCATCGCCGCCGCGAGTTCGATATTGCCCAACAAATGGCCGGTGTCGAGGAAAATGCGTCGATAGGCCCGATCTTCGTAGCGCCATGCCGAACGATAAAAAATGCCTGAAACGATGAGGGTTAAAGCCGTTTTTTGTAAGGCGGGATGGTGGAAACAAGCGCCTTGGAGGTTGAGGCTAACATCCTTTTCCCAAAACTGAATCAATGAGTGGGTTTGGGCTTGGTAGTTGTATAAGCCCGCAGGGAGTAGTTTTGTGCCGCGCGAAATCAGGTACAATTCTGCCGGATACAACCCGCCTGCTGATGGAGTTGCCCGCAAGTACACGGGAGGGCCGAATAAGGTAGCCATTTTAGCCGTGATGCCGTAGCTGCACAGCAAAAATCGAGACAGTCGCCGCCATTGCTGGGTTGTGTCGTCTTGGGGCGCGCGATCGCCTAAAAAGGATTTGAGGTCGAAAACCTTGCCAATCTTATATTCCTTGAAGGGAGAGGGCTGTTGCGCCCAGTCGATGTTTCTCCCTTTAGAAGCAATGGTTTCGGGATCGTATTTGGTTCGTTGATGGTAGTGCTGCGCGATCGAGGTTTGAGTGTCTGGCATGGCGGTTGTTCTGCTGCTATCCTTTCGATCTTGACACGATCTCCCAATTTTAAGTTTGTTACAAATCTTAAATAAATCTAGAAGAAATCGCGAGTCGTGGCATTGGACAGCGATTATGGAATGAATCGAGCGTCTAACTGAGTATTTATACTTATTGCATCTATAAGGCTCAGTTATGTTCGCAGGAGGGGTTAAGTACGAATTTGTAAGGTATGCGGAAGCTAAGTGAAGAAGATTTACTGGCGAATTATGCCAAAGGTCAACGAGAGTTTAGCGAAGTCGATTTGAGCGATGCGGAGTTATTTGAAGCAAAAATTCCCGCAATTAACCTAAGCAACAGCTATCTTCAAAATGTTTATCTCCCCTATGCCAATTTAACCTATTCTAACTTAGAAGGGGCGCAGTTGCAAGGCGCTCAACTGAGCAATGCGACGTTGTTACGCGCGCATCTCACGAGGGCAAATTTGCGAGGAGCTGATTTTTCGAGAGCGAACTTGCAATCTGCTAACTTGCAAAAGGCTGACTTATCGGGGGCGGATTTGTGCGGGGCAAATCTCAGTCATGCCAATCTCGCAGGTGCTGACTTGCGCGGTACAGATTTGCGCGGTGCGAATTTGTCCGGGGCAAAGTTAGAACGAGCAAAATTGCAGGGGGCCAACTGTTTTCGCGCCCAGAAAGCGAATTTAGATGAGGCGGAAATCGACTCGAATACCGTGTTTCCTGATGGTTATCGACAGTTTAATGAGTTGTGAGTTCTGGGTTATGAGTTATGAGCTGCGATCGAACTTAAAACCTTTAAGGCGACGAAAGCGAGCTTGAAATAGTATCTCCCGAAAGCGCGCCTTGCATTTTACCCAACCATTCGATTAAATTGTCTAACTGTTTGTCGGGTTTCAGCACTCCCAACCCCCTCACTGTTACTTTTTTGGGACTATAAATAAAGCGGGAATGTAGATGCTGCGGCAAGTTTTCTTTGAGTAATTTCCAAGCGGGTTCTTCCATTGGCGTTTCTAAAACAACGTGCTGAGCTCCTTCGGATTTGATGCGCGAAAACCCTAGAGGTTTGGCAATTTGTTTGAGTTGGACAACTTGCAAAAGTTGGCGCGCGGAGGGAGGAATTTCGCCATAGCGATCGCGCCAATCTTCCTCGATTTGCTGCAATTCTTTTTTGGAGTGAGTGCGCGCCACGGTTCGATACGCATCCATTTTTTGTTCTAAGTCGGGAATATAATCGGCGGGAATAAAAGCCGTTAGTTTCAAATCGATTTGCGTATCGTCTACTTTAGGAATTTCCTGTCCCTGGATTTCTTGAATGGCTTCTTGTAACATTTCCATGTACAAATCAAAGCCAATAGCATTCATTTGTCCCGATTGTTCCGCCCCTAAAAGATTACCTACGCCGCGAATTTCCATGTCTCGCATTGCTAATTGATATCCCGATCCCAGTTGGGTAAACTGCTGTAGGGCGCGCAATCTTTGCCTCGCAGTATCGGTGAGTTTGCTTTGCTTGGGATACAGCAACCAAGCGTGTGCTTGAATTCCCGCGCGTCCCACTCGTCCTCGCAGTTGATAAAGTTGAGAAAGTCCGAATTTTTGCGAATCTTCGACAACAATGGTATTCACTCTGGGAATATCTAATCCCGATTCAATAATCGTCGTACATACTAAAATATCGGCTTCCCCATTATTAAAGGTTAACATGGTGGTTTCCAGTTGGGCAGCATCCATTTGTCCGTGGGCGATCGCGATTCTGACTCCCGGAAGCATTTCGCGCAATTGTCCGGCTAGTTCTTCAATTCCTTCCACTCTGGGAACAACATAAAAAATTTGTCCGCCGCGATCTAATTCGTTGCGAATTGCCGTTCTTACCACTTCTGGATTATAGGGCGAAAGATGGGTTTTAATGGGACGGCGAGAGGGAGGAGGTGTGGTAATTAAACTCATTTCTCGAATTCCCGACAAGGACATATACAAGGTTCGGGGAATGGGTGTTGCGCTTAAGGTTAGAACGTCGAGTTGGGTTTTTAGCGCTTTAATTTTTTCCTTCTGGTTAACACCAAACCGCTGTTCTTCATCAACAACTAAAAGCCCCAAATCTCGAAATTTTACACTTTTCCCCAATAATTGGTGCGTTCCGACAACAACATCTAATTCTCCAGTTACAAGGCGATTAAAAATATCTTTGCGTTCGCTCGCTGTGCGGAAGCGATTGAGCAAGCCAATTTGAATGGGGTAGGGAGCAAACCGTTCTTTTATTGTATGGTAATGTTGTTGAGTTAAAATGGTGGTAGGTGCGAGAAATGCTACTTGTTTTTGCGCGCCAGTAATTGCTTTGAAAATGGCACGGATCGCAACCTCCGTTTTTCCAAAACCAACATCGCCGCAAATCAAACGATCCATTGGGCGATCGTTTTCTAAATCCCGTTTGACATCCTGAATTGCTTTAAGTTGATCGGGAGTAGGTTGATAGGGAAAAGAATCTTCGAGTTCCTCTTGCCACGGCGTATCGAGGGGATAGGCATATCCAGTTTTTTGCGCGCGTTCGGCGTATAACTTCAACAGGTCGATCGCGACTTTCTTAATCGCCTTTCTAACTTTGTTTTTCGTTTTCTCCCAGGCTTTACCTGATAGTCGATTGAGTTCCGGTGACTGTTTTCCAGTTTTGCGGAACCGAGAAAGGACATCAAAACTATCGGCGGGAATGCGCAACACGCCATCGGCATACTGAATGGCTAAATATTCGCGCTGTTCGATACGTTCGAGTTTGAGAAATTTCCCTACGCCATGATTTTTATGGACGACATAATCGCCGGGGTGTAACTTTTCGATATCGACTTGTTTAGAAGCTGCACGACGGCGCTTGCGGATGTATCCCGGCGTGACGAGGACGTGCTGACCAAAAAATTCGCGATCGGTAACGACAGCTAAGCGAAATGTCGGCAGAACAAATCCTTCCAATTCTGCCAATCCCGAATATTTCAAGGCAACGGGAGTATGCTGAATTTGGAATTTTTCGATCGCGGGATAGTCGCGGGGATTGGCAATAAATTGAGCGGGACAGTCGTGTTCTTGCAGGAGGGCGACGGAACGAGAAGGTTGAGCGGAAATCAACCAAGTATTAAATTTATCGAGTTTGATGGTGTTATAAATTTCTCGCTTCCCGCGCAAGATTTCGGCGAGTTTGGCAAATTGATGGGGAGTTGTGGGAATGGGACGAGAAGAGAGATCGAGGGCGTTGCTATTTTCTTCGGCTAATTCCGATAAATACAGTTGGGGAAACGGTTCTAAAGCGTTTAGACATTCGGCAAACGAACGATGAATTTTGGGTAAGTTCGCCTCTTCTTTCCCTTCTGAATTCAGAATTCTGTAGTTTGAACTCCCCTCCCATTGTTCCTCTGAATGTTCTACCCAGCGATCGCTGTGGGCGCGACATTGTTCCGGTTCGTCCACGGCAACCATTGTTTCGGGGGACAAATAATCTAACAACGAGGCGGGTTTTTCGTAGGCAACTCCGAGAAAACGACGCATTCCCTCTCTTTTTTCCCCCTCCTCTTCGACTTGTTCCGTATTTTCTTCCAAGGCGGCAGCAATGAGAGGAGAAAAACTTGTCGGCGTAAGGAGAATATATTCGATGCGATCGAGAGAACGCTGGGTGCTGGGATCGAATTCGCGAATTTTCTCCAACTCATCCCCAAACCATTCCAAACGAACCGGAAGTTCGGCTGAAACAGGGAAAATATCGACGAGATCTCCCCGGCGACTCCACTGTCCCTCGGTTTCCACTAGGGAAACTCGTTCGTACCCCAACCTCGCCAATTGGCGATCGAGGGTTTTTGAGTCCGCCGTTTCACCGACTCGAAGCGTCAAGCAGTAGGTTTGAAAGACTTCCGGCGGCGGGAGATGGGGTTGTAGCGATCGCTCGGTAGCGATAATGGCATAATTTGTCCTTTGTCCTTTGTCCTTTGTTCTTGGCTCAATATCGCCCAGCAAAGAAGACAAGACCTGCATCTGCCCCCAAATCATCTCTGTTTCCGGGTCAAATGGCTCGTAGGGCGACGCTTCTGAGGTGGGATAGAAAAAAAACCGTTTCCAACCCATCGCCTCGATTTGGGTCGCCCAGCGTCCGGCTTCTTCGAGGGTGGCGCAAATAACCAAGAGGTTTTTCCCTTCCGCTTGCGCTAAGGCAGAGGCGACTAATCCTTTGGGCAGGCGAGGAATGCCGTTGAGATGTAAGCTATTTTGGGCGTGCAGTTTATTGCGCAGTTCTCCCGTTAGCGGCGATCGCGCCATCGTGCGGATAATAGACTCAAATACCATATTTTTAATTCGTAATTCGTCAACAGATTTTTGAGTTGGTGTACCGCCAACGGATAAAGGGCGGTACTGTTATAAGTAGGTGGGCGTAATTAAAAGAACAATGTCTCCAGCTAAAACCCTTATCTGGCAAGGAATACGAATTTCGAGGTTATGCGTTTATTTTTGCCCACCTACTTATCATTCGTAATCGCTTTGTAGCAGATAGGGTGCTGTTAGTGCAGCGTAACGCACCATTCCTATCGATAGTGTTGTCTGCGCGAAATCCTCCAACTGACGATCTTTTGTCACCTTGGCTATTTTAATACGAAATCTAATTAGGAAAACGGTACATTAATTTCCAAGTTCGGAACGGCAAGAGAGGGATCGGTAGCTTCGCGGCAATTATTTTGAATGTTAACGGGAAGTTTCAGTTTCAGTTCGCTCTACCCGCTTAACCCCCTTCCGTCCCGAGGTATAATACCAAATCCGGTTATAATAAGCTGATTACAGACCCGGAATCTCAAATGCCCAAAAAAGTGAACCTCGCCCCTCATTTTAGGACAGATGCACTAAAGAACAAATATCGCACCTGTCGCGATTCAGTAGAAGCGAGAAGATGGTACTTATTATGGAAAATCTCTTTAGGATGGACTCTCAAAGATGCAGCGCTCGCTGTAGAATTGCACTATCAATATGCTTTTAAAATTCTTAAGAAATATAATGAATTGGGAGAAGAAGCAGTCAAGAATCTTCGGAAAAAAAGTCATAAACATCCAAAAGGCAAAACGCCTTTATATAGCGTTTACAAATGAAATATAAACAGTAAAAAACATTACATACTTTTAATAACTCCTCAAAGCCTCTTAAATTCTTCTATTCTTCTATTCTTCCATTCTTAATCCTTCCGTCAAGATTTTACAACTCAAATAAAAACGCTATAGATTGAAAAAGTGACAGGCCTTGAGAAAGTTTGGGAGCAAAGAGGATGGGACTACTTAAAAAAAGGCAAGTATTCTTGGCAGAAGCCAAGACCGAAACATCGAAAAGGAGACCCCATTGAGCAGGAGGAATTCAAACAACGTCTTCCTTTAAGAGTTCAGCAATTAAGAAAAGAATTCTCAACTTCAATTCTTGAAGTCTGGTTTTTTGATGAACATTGAGTTGGCTTAAAACCTATTGTTCGGAAAGTTTGAACCCCGGTAGGAGAAAGACCGACAGCCAGAGTGCAGCATCGTTACGAATGGTTATCTGGTTTAATCCACTCTCGTAGAGGGTATCTAGTACCCCCGACCCAAACGGTCATCATTGAGATGTTTAGGCTCTATTCCTTCTCCAAGTAGGTGAGATGTTGCTTTTCCTTCAAAAAAACGACTGAAGAGATATAACGGCGATGAGACTAATCCCAGACCGTTTAAAATCATGCTTTTGACCACTACACCGGCGCTGACGAGTTCAGCTCGGTGTTCGCCAACAAGTCCATTAACGATTTCAACTAAACCGATTTTATCAATGAATCCAGCTACTAAGCCAAAGTGGTCGAGGTTCTCGATCGTCGGTAATGCCATAGGTTAAGGAAATTGAACTGCCGTTAGATTTGAGGGAGGTTCCCGCGATCGCGCACCCAACAATTGTGCCAGATGACGGGCAGTGTTGAGTCTCTCTTCGGCACTCGTATTTCTACTCTTAGCTTCTGTCGCACAGGAATGCTACTTTTTGTCGCACGGAATGTGGGTTCCAAGGAAAAGGCTATCTCAGTTTTACACTATCAATTCTTGTTTAAAGTCTCCTTACCCGCAGACAACCAGACAACTTGTGGTGGGCATTTCCAACCTGAAATCATTTTCTTAAGTTAAGCTCATTATGGCAATTCCCACCCTACCACATTACTTAAAAAAACGCGGACGCGATCGCGCCCGCATTTCACTACTTTTCTTTCGCCAACAACAAATATTTAAGCCTCATCCAAAGCCACAATTCCCGGCAATTCCTTACCTTCGAGTAACTCCAAACTCGCGCCGCCGCCAGTAGAAATGTGACTCATTTGTTCGGCTACGCCCACTTTTTCCACCGCAGCCACCGAGTCGCCGCCGCCGATAATCGTCACCGTTCCTTTGGGAGTCAGTTCGGCTAACGTGCGCGCGATCGCCTCAGTTCCCGCCGCAAACTTATCAAACTCAAACACGCCCATCGGACCGTTCCAAATCACGCATTTACAACTTCCCAAACTCTCTTGGAAACTCTTCACCGAATCCGGTCCAATATCGAGTCCCATCCAGCCATCGGGAATACTTTGGGCGCTAACAGTTTGGGCATTGGCATCGGGGGCAAAATTGTCGGCAATAACCACATCCGTCGGCAGCAAAAACTCAACGCCCTTTTCTTTTGCCTTCGCTTCCAAGGACTTGGCCAGTTCGAGCTTATCTTCTTCCACCAACGACTTGCCCACATTCATGCCGCGCGCTTTATAAAACGTAAAAATCATGCCGCCGCCGAGGTAAAGCTTATCGCACTTCTCCAACAGCGTTTCGATGACTCCAATTTTGCTCGAAACCTTAGAACCGCCCACAATGGCAGCCAAAGGACGTTGGGGATTATCTATGGCATTTTGCAAATAATTCAGCTCTTTTTCAATTAAATACCCAGCCACCGAAGGACTGAGGTATTTGGAAACCCCTTCAGTGGAGGCGTGGGCCCGGTGTGCCGTCCCAAAAGCATCGTTGACGTATAAATCTGCATTAGCGGCCAATTGCTTGGAAAATTCCGGGTCGTTTTTCTCTTCTTCGGCGTGGAAGCGAACATTTTCCAACATGGCAACTTGACCGTTGTTTAGACTGTTCGCAACCGAAGCCACCTCATCGCCAACGCAGTCGCCGCACATCTTCACCTCTTGACCGAGCAACTCCGACAGTCGCTTCGCCGCAGGCGCTAAACTAAACTTATCGCTCGGTTTCCCCTTGGGACGGCCCAAGTGACTGGCGAGAATGACTTTCGCCCCCTTCTTAATTAAATCTTGAATCGTCGGCAATGCGGCCCGAATCCGAGTATCATCCGTGATGTTGCCCTGGTCGTCTAGCGGCACATTAAAATCAACTCGAACTAAAACTTTTTTTCCAGATACGTCGCTTTCTGATAAATTAGCTACAGTTTTCTTTGACACGGGAATAACCTCCTATTGCGTCTATGTCTATGTTGTTAAAACAGCTCTATTGGCGTGCCGCTCGTTGTAAAAACCGTCCCCAGTTCGAGAGACCAACGTAGGCTCTGGGCGAGGACAATCTCTCCCATGCCGATTTTACCGGAAAATGGGGGGGTATAAAGCCTTCCCCTTCACCGGGGACTTTATAAATTGTGCAGACGATCTGTAAAACCCCCGGTATGATAAAGTGAGCAGGCAACAATGTTCAACCTAACCTACGAGTTCAAGCTCAAACCCACCCAAAAGCACGTCGCGAAATTCGAGCAATGGCTGGAAATCAATCGGCGCGTTTATAACTACGCCTTGGGCGAACGAAAAGATTGGTACAACTCTCGTAGTTGTCGGATTAATGCTTGTTCGCTTCGCTCGGAATACATCATCTGTGCTGATGCTCCACGTCCCACCTATAAAAGTCAGTGCAAAGCATTGACCGCTGCCAAAAAGGTTTACCCCGACTTAAAAACAGTACAGTCTCAAGTGTTGCAACAAACTCTAAAGCGGGTTGAAATTGCATTTGTGGCAATGTGGGAGCGAAACCACGGTTTCCCTCGGTTTAAAAAGCACGGCAGAATGCGTAGCTTTGTGTTTCCCCAACTGGCGAAGAATCCCATCGCTCAAAGACGGATTAAGCTCCCGGTCGTTGGGTGGGTCAAATTTCGTCAATCGCGTCCCGTTCCAGAGGACGGAACGGTCAAACAAGCTCGCATTGTACACCGTGCTTCTGGCTGGTACGTCATGCTAACTGTTCAATGGGATGTGGAAGTTCCTCGACCGATGCCCCACGGGGAAGCCGTAGGAATCGACGTTGGGTTACCCCCAACCCCCTTATATAAGCAGGCAAGGGGGTTGGTGGCAATGTCCAATGGGCTTTTAGTGAAGCGCCCCAAGTTTTTCAAGGATGCCGAACGCAAGCTGAAATGGCTGCAACAGCGCGTCTCTAGGAAACGAAAAGGGTCAAACAATTGGAATAAAGCGATAGGGAAAGTTGCCAAACTCCACGAGTACGTCGCCAATACTCGTAAAGATTGGCACTGGAAACTGTCTCACCAAATTTGCAATGGGTTAGGGATGGTATTTGTTGAAGACCTGAACCTAACCTGCCTAGCCAGAGGTATACTAGGCAAGCATTGTCTGGATGCTGGTTTTGGTCAATTCTTCAACATCCTTCAACAGGTTTGCTTCAAGCGAGGAGTTTACTTTCAATCAATAGACCCGCGCAAGACCAGCCAAATCTGCCCTAGTTGTGGAGTTGAGACGAGAAGAAAAGATCTCGACCAACGAACTCATATTTGCTCGAATTGTGGCTACGCAACAGATAGAGATGTAGCCGCCGCACAAGTGGTTCTAATTAGAGGACTTGCAGCCGTAGGGCATACGGTGAAGATGCTTGCCGAGGGTAAATACATTGGTATTCCAATGAAGCAAGAATCTCCGTCCTAAGAGCGCGGAGAGTGTCAACGGAGTGTGCGTACTCAAGATATGTATTATGTTTAAGACTGTTTTATTTGCCATCGACCGCAGCCGAGAATGCCGCAGTGCATTGGACATCGCAGCCGATCTCGTCCACAAGTACGAAAGTCGCTTCGTCCTGCTGTCTGTGGTCGAACCCCCCCCTGCCGAAACAGAAGCGCCCGCACCCGATCCCATGAGTTCCCCGGAAGCGGTGGAACAGTTACTCGAAGGGGCGAAACGGTTTTTGGCGGAAAAAGGCATTGAGGCTGAAATGATAGAACGAGAGGGAATGCCTTCTTTTACCATTTGCGACGTAGCTGACGAATTAGACGCAGATTTGATTATCATGGGGTCGAGGGGAACGGGATTGACCGAAGAAGGTGCATCGGAAAGCGTGACCAATCGCACGATCGCTCTCTCGCCTTGTCCGGTTTTGGTGGTACCTTAATCTTCACAGTAGCGCTCTTTTTCGGGTGACTGATTGCTGTTTAGGGTGTTGGCTGTCTTTATAGCGTTTCTAAATAGAACGCTTTCCAGTCGTTCGGGAGCGCCAATGCCCGAGTAACTCCTCACTCGTCCCTTAATTTCTCCCATTCTGAATTCTCCCATTCTTCCGAAGCTAAAGTTTTGCAACCCAAATAGAAACGCTATATGAATCAATTTCCTCCCGAACCCACACCGCCCCAACAACCTCACCGGAATTCAGATGAGTGGATTGCGGTCATTGTTGCCCTGGGCGCGATCGCGGCTATCTTGTTTTGGGTTTTGGGCAAAAGAGAAGGAGAAGTCGGTTTTCAGGGCTTCTCGGCTTTATTTGCCCCCTCACAAACCTTAACTGACCCCGAATCCCCCCCGCCTGTACTCGTACCCGATGAGGAGCGACCCCTCGAAGGGGTACTACCCTTACCGGGAGCGGCTTTGCGCGAAGAAGCTGAGGAGGAGGAAGTCCAAGTCCCCTTGTCTGCGGCTGAGTCCGAGGGCGTTGCGTTGGTTCCCGTTCCCACCGACACCGAACCCGCCGCCGTCCCATCGCCCGAACCCGTTGAGTTTACCGACGTACCGGAGGATCATTGGGCCTATGGCGCGATTATTACCCTAGCCCAACGCGGCATTATTGAAGGGTTTGGCAACGATACCTTTCAGCCAGACAAGCCGATTACCCGGGCTGAATTTGCAACGTTAATTCGCGAAGTGTTTAATCAAAATCCCAGCCGCAGTGCTATTAATTTTGAAGACGTTTCCGCTGATTTTTGGGCAGCTTCGGACATTAACCAGGCGGTAGAGATGGGGTTTATGAAGGGATATCCCGGTCAAGTGTTTAGGCCGAGCGATCGCATTTCGCGCACCGAAGCTTTCGTCGCCCTCAGTTCGGGATTTGAATTGCCCATTCCAGACAACCCCCAGGAAACGTTACAGCAGTACGGCGATCGCGCGCAAGTTCCCCAGTGGGCCATCGATTCAGTCGCCGCCGCCAGCGAAGCCGGGTTAGTCGTCGGTCCGCCCCAACAAGGTCAAGTTATCGAACCGGCAAGGGCTGCAACGCGCGCTGATGTCGCCGCGATGCTCGAGCGGGCCTTTGCTTTGAGCGATAATGTTGAAGAGTGAACGGGCGACTGGGTGACTGGGTTTTAGAACTATTGACCCAACTCGGTTTTAGGCTCAGACGCATCTAAATTAGTTATCCTCCTTTGGCTTCGAGTTCGTATTTTCCTTGAAAAAAGGCTACTCAAATGAGTAGCCTTTTTTTTGTTTAATTTAATCCGATTTGACCCAATCGGTAGGGATTATTTCGGGCGAGGGACGGCGAGGTTTCCTCGCCATGTCCAATCGCGCTGTTGGGTCTGACGGGGGTGACGGGGTGACTGGATCGCCAATTGAGATACGTTTGAGCTTATGGGGAAATGGGAAAAGCGATCGCGATATTTCAACTTTCCACGTCAATTCGTCATCTGGGTGGATTCCTAATAATGAATAATGAATAATGAATAATGAATAATGAATAATGAATAATGAATAATGACCTCTCCTTAAAACGGAACTTCCTCCGCTCAAATGTACTAAAACACATCCCAAAGCCTTGTATAGTATAAAATACAGCGATCGGTATCCCAAAATACGTACCCATGTAGATTCTTGAACTAAGGTAGCGATCGCATCCCGCCCACTTCACGTTTGAAACGAACTCACTCGACCAATCGCTCTAGATTCGAGGGCCCGTTTTAACGGGTTTTAGCTTTTAGCCCGAATTTTAATTCCGGGCTTATTAACTCAACTTGTCACCAACGACAAATGACCAATGACGAAGGACAAATGACTAATCAATAACGAATGCGAGGATCGATACAAGCATTCACAATATCAATCGCAATACTCGCCAAAACCACAATCGCCCCAAAAAACACCATCACCCCTTGAACCGTGGGATAGTCGCGCAACGAAATTGCTTCGTACAAGCGATTTCCCAAACCCGGCCAAGAAAACGTCACTTCCGTCAAAACCGCCCCTCCCAACAGGGCAGCAAAGGTTAACCCTAAAATTGTAATGACAGGAATGAGGGCATTTTTAAGAGCATGAGAAACTAAAATTTTCCGCTCTGGAATGCCCCTCGCCCTCGCCGCCTCTACATAGTCCGATTGAAGAGTTTGTCGCAAATTCACGCGCACAATCCGCTCGAAAATGCCGCTGAGTAGGACTCCCAAGGACAAAGACGGCAAAACAAGATGATACAAAGCGGTGAAAAACTTGTCCAAACTCCCTTCGAGCAAACTATCCAAAGTATAAAGTCCCAGAATCTCTCGCGGCGAATCGATGCCAATAGGAAAGCGCGTCCCCAACGGAAACCAGCCCAGTTGAACCGAAAAAATCAGTTGCAAGACCATTCCCATCCAAAATAGGGGAATTGCGTAAGTAATAATTCCAAATAATCGTCCTCCCACGTCAAAAATTGTATTGGGACGGGAAGCCGAGAGAATCCCCACGCCCACGCCCACAATTACAGCCACCGCCAGACCGAAAAAGCTCAATTCCACCGTCGCGGGGAAGTGTTGTTGAATAATTTGCCAAACCGGAAGTCCGCGACTGGTGAGGGAAGTTCCCAGGTCGAGATGGAGCAAATTTCCCATGTAGTGGAGGTATTGCTGCCACAGGGGGTCGGAAAGCCCCAGTTGCTCGCGCAGAGCTTGTTTTGCTGCTTCTGGGGCGCGGTTGCCCAAAATTGCGTCGGCGGGATCCCCTGGGGTGGCGCGCAGCAAAACGAAAACGAGGGTGACAATGGTCCAAATCATCAACGGGGCGAGAAGCAGGCGGGAAAGGACGTAGTATTGTAAGGCTTTGGCGCGGGACATAGGAGCAATTTAAATTTTACGCATTTCGTCTAGAACTGTGGCATAGAAGCTATGTTAACCTGAGTTCGGGATAAGGGCGACGCGATCGCGAGTGGGGCAATAGATACAGCGCTCTGCGCTGCTATGAGGTACAGTAACAACAATGAGCAAACCAATTTCTTAAATGTTGAGGATTGATTAAATCAAGAGCCACAGCCAAAATTTTATGGTTCTACAGGACTTGTTGCGTAAAAATAATGTAAAAAGTTGCCATAGGAAGCGAAAATAAAAAAGAACCAAAGTCTTGAAAAGCCTGCAGAGATTGACTTTTATCGTTTTGTTTGCGATTAACCTAGAGTCTAAATCAACGCTTCTCGAAATTGAATTTTATACTAATGGCATCTAAAGCAAAACTATATCTAATAACATCGATTCTCGGTTTTGAGCGGTTTAAAGTGATAGATCGCGACTGTGTTGAAGGTGTATAAATATTTTTTAAAACAGAATAAAGAGAAACAAAAGTAACTTGTCCTTGCTGCGGAAAAACGATAGAAAAAGTCCATCAAAATAATCAGTTTTGAGAGCAATTGAGAGATTTGTTGAATCTTTCCCCCAAGATGGTGTAGAATCTCAGCCACATCGCAGTTAAAGTTAAGTTAAATACCGATCGCGTACTTTTTCCATTCTGTATTGCGACCGCTTTTAATGGAGCGCGCGATTTCAAAGTGGAGGCTGCTGTAAGGTCTGCGAGGCGCTGTCCTCAATAGCATACGCGCCTCCTTTGGGGTACGATTTCCCTTATTAACGTTGCAGCGAACGCAGGCAGCGACGAGATTGTCCCAGGTGTCTTTACCACCGCGCGATCGCGGAATCACGTGATCCAGCGTCAAATTATCGCCTCGGTAGTCGCAGTATTGACAAGTGTGTTCGTCCCGTTCTAAGATATTACGCCGGGTAAGAGGAATTTCCTTATACGGAACCCGAACGTAATATCGCAGTCGAATGACAGTGGGAATGGGAAATTCCGCATAGATATAGTGTTCTTGAAACTCTAATTGCTCTGCTTTTCCCTTCAGCAATAAAACGATCGCTCGCCGCCACGTTGTGATGTTGAGCGGTTCGTAGGAAGCATTTAAGACGAGAACCTTGCTCATTTGTCCTCAACTATTGCCGGATACCACTATAAATGGTAACATACCCGGCTCAAAAACAGAATCGGTTGTTGGTTATTCGTCATTTGTCATTCGTCATTGGTTATTCGTTAGGGATGGTGCCGCCCCGCCCGTAACTGTTGTGAGGTTGAGGAGGAAATGGTAATGCGCAGCTTTGACAGTGCCACTCCGAGTTTAAAAACTTCAACGAATCGAAGTTCTCGAATTGCGAGTCCGGTGCGACAGCGCGCTTGGGTAGAAATCGATCGCGCAGCTTTAAGATTTAATGTTCGCCAATTGAAACAGTTATTGTCGCCCAACACACAACTGATGGCAGTTGTCAAGGCAGATGCCTACGGTCACGGCGCGCTCCTCGTTGCTGAAACAGTCCTAGAAGCGGGGGCGGGCGCTTTGGCGGTGGCGACGTTACAAGAAGGCATTCAACTGCGCGCGGCGGGTATAGGTGCGCCAATTTTGGTGCTGGGGGCGAGTAATACTGGCGAAGAAGTGGAAGAATGCGCGCGCTTTCATCTCCAACCGACGTTGTGTAACTTACAACAAGCGCGTCTATTTTCAAATACCCTAACTCGACTGCGATCGACACTCCCCGTCCATTTAAATATCGATACCGGGATGTCGCGACTGGGAACCCCTTGGCAGGAGACAACGGCTTTTGTTAACGGCGTGCGGCAAATGCCTCAATTGCAGCTTGCGGGTTTATATTCCCACTTTGCCACAGCAGACGATCGCGATCGCGCGACGATGCAATTGCAACATCAGCGGTTCAAAAGCGTCCTAGCCCAACTCCAAGGCGAAAACCTGCCCCTTCCCGCCCTTCACATCGCCAACTCCGCCGCTACCTTATGCGATCGCGCCGCGCACTACGACTGGGTTCGCATCGGCCTCGCCCTTTATGGATTGTACCCCGCGCCGCACCTGCGACCAACCGTAGACCTCAAACCGGCTCTCCAAGTCAAGGCCCGAGTCACACAAGTCAAAACCCTCTCTCCCGGAACCGGAGTCAGCTACGGACATCGCTACATCGCAGAACGCGAGATGACAGTCGCCATCGTTGCAATTGGGTATGCCGACGGCGTTCCCCGCAACCTTTCCAACCGACTCGAAGTTTTAATACGGGGTCGAAAAATTCCGCAAATTGGCGCAATTACAATGGATCAACTCATGCTTGACGCGAGTCATCTTCCCGATGTCCAACCCGGAGAAATTGTTACCCTCCTCGGGCGCGACGGTTCTCTTGAAATTTCCGCTGATACCTGGGCGGAAACTTTGGGAACCATTTCTTGGGAAATTCTCTGCGGGTTTCAACATCGTCTGCCTCGGATTAGCATCGATCGTTAATTTATTCTGTATTCGGAATAGCAGTTTTACGAGCTGAATAAGTGTTGTGGGGAGCAGGGGGGAATTGTTTTTAATTTTTAATTTTTAATTTTTAAGCTGAGCGAGTCGGTTTGAATTGAGCGACTTCCTTCAACCAAACGAAATAACAAAAACTGCGTTATTTGCTCCTCGTTAAAATTATCATCGCTAACCAACATTAACATTTGACCGCCATCGGGCAAACGCGGTCCGAGGGCCATGCCTTCCAAATTATCCAACCGAATGCCCAGTTCGCTCAAATCGAATAACAGTTGCTTGCGCAGGGGATGCAAAACGTCCGATGCGCCCTTTAGCGTCGCAACACGGCTGATATCAGTGGCATCGCCTCCCGCCACTTGAAAAATTTTCGCTCCCGCACCCACAAATCCATAGGTCCGTTCCAACGAAAGCCAAAATCCTTCCCGTTCCAACGCGACTAACTCGGTTAACCCATTACTGAGACTCCCTGTTGGCGCGGGATCGAGAACGTAAAGTGTTTCTGAAACCAACGCAGGCAACCCCACGGGGTTAATGACATAGTGCAACAGGCGCACGCGCGGACCTTGCTCTGTTGTCGGTTCTTCCCTATCTTGAACCAGAGAAGATTCCGTGGCAGCAAAGAGGCGAAAGGGGTCTTGGGGAGCGATGCTGGGGGTGCTGAGGGTAAGGGCTTCAAACCCCAAGTTTTCTTGTACGCCGCGCGGTGCTGTGTCAGGTTCATCGGGGTTGGGCAGGAGATAGCGCTGGGGAAGGCGGAGGGTATCCTTGAGTTGCCCCGTTGCAAGGTCGAATTCCGCGATCGCGGGGTCAATTCCCAAGCTGGGAACCCCTTCGCTCGACACAAATACCGTCCCGCGCGGCGATGCGGCGAGACCTTCAGGATCGAGGCTGCCCGGGGCATAGGTCTCTCCCGCAGCAGGATGGAGAAACGTCACATCTTCAATCTCGACCTTTGGGGAGCGAGAGGTTTCCCCCTCGTCGCGATCGAGTTGCAGCTTGAGGGTGTAAAATCGGGCTGGGGCGCGTTGCGAGCGGTCGTCGGAGAGGGCATAGAAACGTCCGGTTTGGCGATCGTAGGTTATCGCCGACAAACCGCCCACGACTGTATCTCGAAATTGGGTATCGCTCAGTTGATATTCCCCCAAAAATTCGAGGGAAAGGGGCAAAAAGAGGCGAGCTTGGGCGCGAACTTGGGGAACGGTACCGCAAGCGGCAAGGAATGCGGCGAGGATAAAGGAGAGAACGAGCGTTAAACAACGGCGGATAAATGGGAAAACGCGATCGCGCACGGCTTTTCTCCTTAACGTTGAACTAGGACAATGGGGCTACAATCTTCATCCCTCATGTTCTCACAACGATTGCTGTTATTGTTATTTCTTAGGTTCCCGCGTCAGTTCTCGAGCAGTCCCATTGTAAAAAGCATAAAATTTGTTTTTTGGCGGTCAAAAAAACGCATTGCTGCTACACTGAATCGCCATCGCCTTCCTCAATTTCTGCGCAATAAGCTCGCCACTGAGACTGTTCTTGGGCGAGTTTGAAGAGGACAAAGGTTCCCATTCCCCCGCACAACAGAGCCACGACACCCAATAAAGAGGCAAGTTGACTCTGACGTTCCGTTCGCGGTTGAGCAAGCTGCGGCTGCTTTACGGGCGCTGGCGCTGGTTTTGGGGGAGCGATGAAGGTTTGAGAACGCGCCGCGCGAGCCGAAGAAGCAGGAGTTTTCCCTAATTCAGTCCAAGTGAGCGAATTGGCAATTCCAGTTTTGGAAATTCCGCGATCGCGTTGGAATTGAAACACCGCCCCTCGAGTCAGCGGGCCGTATTGCCCGTCAATATTTCCACGGTAATAATTCAGGTTTTTTAATTGAGTTTGCAGATTTTCGACGCTTGGCCCAACGCTGCCTAATTGAAGCGTCGGCGGCGTGGGAACATCGGGTAGAGGTAAATGGGTAAAAACTTTCTGCAAACTGTCTGCGCTTTGACTCGATTGAACCTGGGGCTTGGATAGGGTTTCTGGCACTGCTGCAATCGTCTCTGGGGCGCTGATACAAGGTTCCGACGAGGTGCGAGGATGCTGGGATTGGGAGGACGCTGGCTGCTCGGAATAACGAGCGAGCGCTGGCACGACGCGATCGGCGGTTTGCTCGGAGGAGCAAATTGTGTAAGCAAGCAGTAGAAGCGCGGTTGGATCGGACATTTTTCAATGTAAATTGTAGAGTTTTTTAAAATTCCGATGGGAAATTTTGGAGAAAATTGAAGGCGTGCAGCGAACCGCCGGTCACTTCAAAAGCAATTCTTGCAAAAGAATCTACCTCCATCGAAAGCTGAGTCGCAGTTCTCCGGGAAATAAACTTGTGGAGCTGCTGCGACTTCACCATTTCAGCGCTCTTTTTCAACCTTGACATCGCTCGGTTCCAAGAGAAGGAAGAAGTTCTGTGCGCTTCGGTCGTCCGAAACCCACCGAAGCGATCGCATCTAACCGTATTCCGGGGGTGCAGTATTACCGATCCACTCTACAAGCCTCGACCGAGACAACCGGAAGATCGACCAAGTTTTTAGCGGTGCCAAACCCCGAAGCACTCACAACTTCCTCAAATTATTGCCTTACCCTTTAAGTCATATTCTAGAAGAGAGCCTGGGGCGCGATCGCTATTCAAACCCAACATGAGGAGGAATCGAGATGGATTTAAGCACGACGTATATGGGACTGCAATTGCGATCGCCGTTGATTGTCGGCGCGGCCGCACCGCTCACCGAAGACATCGATAATGTCCCGCGCATCGAAGATGCGGGAGCTGCTGCTATTGTTTTACACTCCTTTTTTGAAGAACAATTGCGCCAAGAACAGTTGGAACTGCATTATCACACCAGCACTCACAACGAAAGTTTTGCCGAAGCGCTTACCTATTTTCCCGAACCGGCTATTTTCCATATCGGTTCCCAAGAATACCTCGACCATATCCGTCGGGCCAAAGAACGGGTCAATATCCCCATTATCGCCAGTCTGAACGGCTCTACTGTCGGCGGTTGGATTGAGTACGCAAAAGCCATCGAACAAGCGGGGGCTGATGCCTTGGAGTTAAATATCTATTTTATCCCCACCGATGTCGATCTCTCGGGCGCGCAGGTCGAACAAAACTATTTAGATATCCTCGCCGCTGTCAAAGCAGAAGTAAAGATTCCCGTTGCTATTAAACTCAGTCCCTTTTTCAGCAACATGGCAAACATGGCAAAGCGCCTAGCCGATGGCGGTGCAGATGCGCTTGTTCTGTTTAACCGGTTCTACCAACCCGACATCGACCTCGAAGCGCTAGAAGTCCAGCCTAATGTCCTTTTAAGCACGCCCCAAGCCCTCCGCTTGCCTCTACGCTGGATTGCGATCCTCTACGGACGCATCGACTCGGATTTTGCGGCGACGAGCGGCATTCATAAAGCGCCTGACGTGCTGAAAGTGTTGATGGCTGGAGCAAGTGCTGCGATGATGGTTAGCGCCCTGTTGCGTCACGGCATTGAAGTGTTGCAAACAGTCGAACAGGAGTTGGTGCAGTGGATGGAGGAACGGGAATACGAGTCGGTTGCTCAGCTTAAGGGCAGTATGAGTCAGTTATATTGTCCCGATCCCAGTACCTTTGAACGGGTTCAATACATGAAGGCGATTCAATCTTATCGGCCGGAAACAGTAAGCAGTAAGTAGGGTTTGCTGAATAAGTGTTGTGATGAGCAGGGGAAGCAGGGGAGCAGGGGAGCAGGGGAGCAGGGGAGCAGGGGA
>JAXHVQ010000082.1:0-27277 GCA_034189065.1 Cyanobacteriota bacterium | reverse complement strand
TCCCGCTCTCCCCCTCTCCCGCTCTCCCCCTCTCCCGCTCTCCCGCTCCCCGGCTCCCCCGCTCCCCCTCAAGCTACGGAAGCAACCACTTGGGAGAGGTCAGTAAAAACAACTGACTGCGACCCACTGGCGTTCCCGACTCGGGCAGCCTGACCCCAATTACACCCGCTTTTTTCAGGATCAAATGTTCGAGAGCCCGTTCCCACAGCAAGATTTCCGCCCAATTGCCCAAATCCGGTTGGTGTCCGACGAAGGCTAAAGTGGCGCTGCCTGCGTGTTGAGACAAGTATTCCACTCCAGCGCGAAAATCGCCACCGGGAGCCAAAGGCGCAAACTCCTCTAGGTTAGACGATAACCCCGCTCGTTGAAGAATTTCGGCAGTCTGTTGCGATCGCGCGAGGGGACTGGTTAAAATGCGGTCAAAGCGCAAACCCATTTCGGAGAGTCGTCGAGCAACTTTTTGAGTTTTTTTACGTCCGATGTCAGTTAGGGTTCGCTCGTCGTCGTTGGCGTAAGTTCCGCGTTCGGCTGCAATCCCGTGGCGAATGAGGTATAACTCTGGCATTGTTAAATAATGAGGGAAATTTAAAGGGCTGGTGCTAATAATAATGAATAGCAATTCCACGCAAATCCAATTTTGGGGATAAGGTCCCTCATCGATGGGGAGCAGGGTTTGACTTAAAGTAAGGATGAGCGCGAAATTTTAGGGAGACGCAAGCCGTCAAGCTAAATACGAGACAACCCTCACTCACAGAAGCTACGATAGGGAGGGATGCCCCTACATCAACATGGTTAAGATAAAATCAAACAATTCTTCTTCCGATTCACCATGCAGTTCCCTTCTCATGGATCTGGCATCGCATCAATTTATGGCTTTCTTTGAACCCGAGCAAGCCGAACAGTTGTGTCAAGTCGCCATTATCGAGATTTACCCCGACGAGACAGTCGTTTTTGAAGAGGGTGCTTTTTCGGACTGTCTTTACCTCCTGCTCGAAGGTGAAGTGGAATTTCGCAAGAAAATTGGTGCGAGTCAATATCGCTCTCTCACCAGTGCTTTGCCCAATGCCTTTTTTGGGGAGTTGGGAATGCTTGACGGTCAACCGCGCAGCGCTCAGGCGGTGGCGCGCGGTGAGGAGACAATTTTAGCCAAAATTCCCACCGAGGGATTTATGGAAGTCCTAGACCGCGCTAAGGGAACGGTGATTACTAAATTCTGCGGCTACATGGTTCAACGCCTGCGGGATACGACGGAGGAATATATTCGCCAGCAACTCCACAAGGAGAAGATGGTTTTAATGGGGGAAATGCTGAATACGATTATTCACGATTTTAAAAGTCCCCTGAGCAGCATTAATTTGTCGAGCAGTATGCTCAAAGATCAGCATCCCGATGAGGAAACGGAGGAGTGGTGCGATTTGATTCAAGCGCAAACCCAGCGAATGTCGGCGATGGCTGAGGACTTTTTGGAGTTTGCGCGGGGAAATGCAGTGCTCAATAAGAAACCCGTGAATTTGGGAACTGCTTTGCAGCGCTTTGAAACCCTAAATCGCGTCTACTTCAATGAGGCGAATGTGAACTTTTCGGCGATTTGTCCGCCAGATTTGGTGTTGGATGCCGATGAAGGGAAGCTGATGCGGGTTCTCCAAAATCTGGTAACCAATGCCGTTGATGCGTTTAAGGAGCAGAATGGCGAGGTCTCGCTGACTGTGGAGGTGCGCGACGAGCGCGTTTATTTGCGAATTCACGACAATGGACCGGGAATTCCTGACATGATTCAAGACCGCTTGTTTGAATCGTTTGTGACCCACGGGAAACCCCACGGAACGGGTCTGGGGACGGCGATCGCTAAGTCGATTATCGACGCTCATGGCGGGAAAATTTCGTTCCGCTCCAATGGGGTGGAGGGAACGACGTTTTATATCGATTTGCCCCTGTCTGCCCCCACTAGCGAGGACGAGTAATGGCGATCGCGCCCCTCATTTCTAGATTTGCATGGGTTTAAGCCAACAGATTCTCTCTCAAAGACCTGGAAATATTTTCGGCGGACTGCAAAGCGCCGATCGCCTTTGGCAGCAATTGCGAGAAAATAGAACGCATAACAACAAATCTGTCAACCCCCAAGAGAGCCAATTTTCGCCACCCTCCCCCATCAGAAAAGAGACGGCTGCTTTGGGAAGCGTAGACTGGGATGTAGTGGTGTGCGGGGGAACGCTAGGTATTCTGCTGGCAACGGCACTGCAACAACGGGGCTGGCACGTGGCGCTGCTGGAACGGGGAACGTTGCGCGGTCGCGACCAAGAATGGAATATTTCGCGATCGGAGTTAAATACCTTCGTCGAATTGGAAGTCCTCACACCAGGAGAATTAGAAACCGCGATCGCCACCGAGTATAACCCGGGGCGCGTTAGCTTTCACGAGGGAGGCGAAATTTGGGTCGAAGATGTCCTCAACATTGGCGTAGACCCGGTTTTCCTCTTAGAAACTCTCAAAAACAAGTTCCTGGCAGCGGGAGGAAAACTGCTCGAGAGAACGCCCTTTACCAGCGCGACAGTCCATCCCGACGGCGTACAAGTGAGGGGGGGAGAAACCTCAGTTTCAACGCGCCTCCTCATCGACGCAATGGGACATTTTTCCCCCATCGCGCGACAGGCAAGGGGAGGAGAACGTCCCGAAGGCGTTTGCTTGGTGGTGGGAAGTTGCGCGCGAGGGTATGCGTGCAACGAGACAGGAGATTTAATTGTCTCCTTTACGCCCATAGAAAACCAATGTCAGTATTTTTGGGAAGCGTTTCCCGCGCGGGATGGAAGAACGACTTATCTTTTTACCTACGTCGATACGAACCGCGATCGCTTTAGTTTAGAATTTTTCATGGACGAGTATTTGCGCTTGCTGCCCCAATACCAACAAATTGACCTCTCCCAACTCGACTTCGAGCGCTTTTTATTCGGCTTTTTCCCCTCCTACCGCCGCAGTCCCCTCAAAACACCGTGGGATCGCATTCTTCTCGTCGGCGATAGCAGCGGCGCGCAGTCTCCAGTGAGTTTTGGCGGGTTTGGGGCGATGGTACGCCACCTCGAGCGTTTAACCTCGGGCATCTCCGAAGCGCTGGAAGCCGATGTTCTCACTCGAGACGCGCTCTCGCTCCTACAACCCTATCAACCCAATATTTCCGTGACTTGGCTGTTTCAGCGAGCCATGAGCGTTCCGATGGATAAACGGGTTCCTCCCAATCAAATCAACGAGTTGATGAGTGGCGTGTTTGAGGTGATGGACGAATTGGGAGATGATGTTCTTAAGCCTTTTTTGCAAGACGTGATTCAGTTCCCAGCGCTGTCTAAAACGCTACCGTTAGTCAATCCCAAACGAGTGGTTCCCCTCCTCCCTCGCATTGGCGTTCCGGTGCTGGCTGATTGGCTCAAACACTACATTAATCTGGGAGTGTACGGGGGTCTGTATCCGCTGGGTCGGTCGGGCGACGCGATCGCAAAACGCCTCTCTCCCCAACAACAATATTACTATCATCGTTGGCTTGATACTTGGAAATACGGATCGGGTAGCGATTACCATTCCCTCTATTCTTAGGCGGGCATCCGCACGACTACGGATGAAAGTTTTTAGATTGATTTTTATTCCGTAAAAAAATATAATTTTTACAAAAGAGTTTCAAAAAGCCTCAAATTTTGTTAACTTTCGGACTGCCTCTTGTCTCGTCCGAGCAGATAGAGCGCTAGAATGCGATTCAATAGGATATCCTAGAAAAACCTTCCTGATTCCGAATGAATAATTCGAGTGCTCGCCATCATTTCTACTGCGAAATTAATCGTCCCGATAAAACGATCGACCTCGCCAAAGCCGCTCTCTATATCGCTCGGGAAGAATATCCCGACCTCGATGTCGCCGAATATCTCAGCGCCCTAGAGACAATGGCTGATGAAGTTAAAGACATTTTATATGAAGAATTGTACCCCTTAAAAACCATTAAAATTATCAATGAATATCTCTATAAAGACTTAGGATTTCGAGGCAATCAGACCGATTATTATGACCCGCGCAACAGTTTTATCAATGATGTTATCGATCGCCGCACGGGAATTCCCATCGCACTCTCGCTCGTCTACCTAGAAATCGCTAAACGGATTCATTTCCCGATGGTGGGGATTGGGATGCCAGGACATTTTCTCATTCGACCGACCTTTGAAGGGGTCGGAATTTTTGTCGATGCTTTTAACCAAGGTGAAGTGCTATTCGAGCAAGATTGCGAGCAATTATTGGGCAAAATTTATCAACAACCCGTTCAACTCGAATCCGAGTTTCTCGAACCCATCAGCAATCGCCAATTTTTAGCGCGAATGTTGACTAACCTCAAATTTATTTATCTTAACCGACAACAGCTAGAAAAAACTCTGGCCACCATCGAACGAATCTTGCTGTTATTTCCCAACGCGACCCAGGAATTGCGCGATCGCGGATTATTATTGTACGAACTCGGAGAAGCGAAAAAAGCGCGGCAGGATCTTAAATTGTATTTAAGTAAGGTTCCCCAGGCTCCCGATGCTGAAGCGATTCGACAGATTCTCGCGCAAATTGGGGTGTAGGAAGGGTTTGCTGAATAAGTGTTGTGATGAGCACCGGGGAGCAGAGGGAGCAGGGGGAGCAGAGGGAGCAGGGGGAGCAGGGGGAGCAGGGGGAGCAGGGGGAGCAGGGGGAGCAGGGGAAGCAGGGGGGAATTGTTTTTAAACGAAACGTAAACAATAAATGGTTCAGGATTCAAATCTACCGCGCTCTCTCCGGGACGTTCAATTGAACGTCCCTACGTTGAAACGGTTTACATCCCGTTCAGAAATGCTATATCGCCTCAACAATAGCAATAATGCAACTAGAAATTCTCCGTTCCCCGCGCCGGTTCTACACTTCCCGGTTTATTCAAAAATAGATTCCCCGCCTCATCGTTGGGATAAATACAAGAGATATCCGGCGACTGACTGTCGAGAGAACCCGTAAATCCAAAGGTATTCATGCGTTTTTTACAATCATTGACCTGTTCGTGACTCACCAGGTTTTGCTTTTCTAAAAGCGTCCAATTATTCGTACGCAAAACGCAACCGGGCTTCATTTGCGGCTGCGTGACAAAAACTTTAAACGGATTGAGGGTGACGAAAACGCGCATATCCGTGACAATAGCACTGGCCCCGTACTGCTGACAAAGTTCGGGGTTGGGGGCGCTGCGATCGATGACAATACTAGAGGTGACGTTTTTCGGATCGTTATTGTTGTTAAGGCTTAAAATAATACCGATCGCAATCCCCAAAATTAAAACTCCACCGAGCAAAGCCGCCATTCCATAATTAAAATCAAAGAAAGACCCTTTTGAGGAGGAACGGGAGGTCGGACGTTGAGAAACCCGATCGTAATCGTACTCGTAGTCGTAACTGCGGCTGTCGTAAGAAGAAGGGGGTCTGCGTTTCATCGGTCGCTAATATACTCGTCTGTAGGGGGCTTTTTAAGAAAAGAATAACGATCTCCTTCTTTTAGTATGCACCTCAGATCGAAAGATGGGTAAAGATTTTCTCGCCGAGCCAACCTCAAGAGCGTAACTTTGTTCCCTCCCTTGCTTCTACTTGCCCCAAAATTAAAGAATGTAAGAGATTGCCCTTCAAGCATCCTAGCTTTGTTTACCCTAAATTGTATTAACCCCATACTGCTTTCAATCATGCCATCGCTTACCACTGTGTCCCCTAACGAAACGCCAGCAACTCTGACCGACCCACCCCTCGTCATCGCGGGCAAAACCTTTCACTCTCGCCTAATGACGGGAACAGGTAAATATACCAGCCTCGACCAGATGCAGCAAAGTATCGTCGCGAGTGGCTGCGAAATCGTCACGGTGGCGGTGCGCCGCGTCCAAACCAATGCCCCCGGTCACGAAGGGCTAGCAGAAGCCTTAGACTGGACGAAGGTATGGATGCTCCCCAATACCGCCGGCTGCAAAACGGCAGAAGAAGCAGTGCGCGTCGCTCGCTTGGGCAGAGAAATGGCCAAACTGCTCGGACAGGAAGAGAACAATTTTGTCAAGTTAGAAGTGATCCCCGACCCTAAATACTTGCTCCCCGACCCCATCGGCACCCTCGAAGCTGCCGAACGATTGATTAAAGAAGGATTTGCCGTACTTCCTTATATCAATGCCGATCCCCTGTTAGCCAAGCGACTCGAAGAAGCGGGATGCGTCACGGTGATGCCTTTAGGCTCGCCCATTGGTTCCGGTCAAGGTCTCAAAAATGCTGCCAACATTCAAATTATCGTCGAAGAAGCGCGGGTTCCGGTGGTGGTCGATGCGGGGATCGGTGCGCCCAGCGAAGCAGCTCTAGCAATGGAAATGGGGGCAGATGCGCTGTTGATTAATAGCGCGATCGCGCTGGCAAAACATCCAGTGGCGATGGCCAAAGCAATGGGTCTGGCTGCCGTTGCGGGAAGATTGGCTTACCTAGCCGGACGCATCCCCATCAAAACCTACGCCAGCGCGAGTTCTCCGACAACGGGAACGGTGGGATAAGGGGAGCGGGGGAGCAGGGGAGCGGGAGACAGGAAGACGGGGTGACGGGGTGACGGGGAGAGAGTTGGAGATGAGGAACCGCGAAGGACTAATGACGAAGGACGAAGGACGAAAGACAAATGACCAAGGACAAATGACCCATGAGCGAACATCCAACCGAACACTATCGGAATTTAATGGAAAACCTCGTTAAACCGGAAGTGGTACGGCAACTCAAACGGTTGCCCGATCGCCTAGAACGGTTTATCGATCCGGCTGAGGTCGCCACCCACGCCCTCAATCATTTGCCCCCTCTCTATGCCTCCAGCGAAGAAGGAGCGCGCCTCCAACTCCATCGGGCAACCGAAGACCCGTTGAAAGAGCAAATTTGTGTTGCCGTGCGCCGTGGCATTGCCGCCGTCCAGCGCGATCCCCTCCGGTCGTCCACGCCGTTAGAACCGGAAGAGGGAACAGAGGAACGCACCGCCCATACTGCTTTGCACCAACTCGAAGACCTGTTGCAACAGGGCGAACTCAACTGGAACAATGTCGTGTCTGTGGTGCGCTATACGCTGCTTCAAGCCCTAGAAGGCGAGTTAACCCCCCAACAAGTTGCTAAAATCGAGCAGCGACAATCGCGTCGCAGCCGCGATCGCCATCGATATTGGTAAACGGAGATGGAAAGGGGTTGGGGATAAGTTTCCTAATTCCCTGACAGTCAAGGTTTGAGAGATTTGTCAAAGGGGAACTTCAGTCCTATAATGAGAGTAAATTGCTCAAAATTGTGCGGGTTGGGATGAGTCGATCGTTGCTGCATCCAGTGAAGTCAAAGCCGCGATACAATGGCAGCAGTTGCGCGACCTCAGCATTCAAGCGCGATCGCGATCGATACGACCTATTCAAACAAACGAACCATGAAAAATCAGTTCGGAGTCTTTTTAAGTGCTGCCTTACTTTTCGAGCTGGCGGGACTTCTCGCTCCGCCCGAAGCGGCGATGGCCCAAGAGGGGGCGGGCGAACGTCCGCCTATTTGCGAGCCAGCGGTGCTTTCGGGATTTACACGCTGCAACTACGAGGGCGGCGATAACTACGTCGGCTTTGTGGCGAACGGTTTGCCTAACGGTCGCGGAACCTTTGTCTATTCGGGTGGCGATCGCTACGAGGGAGAGTTTCGCAACGGTCTTCCCAACGGCAGAGGGCGATTTGTCTTCCAAGATGACGCGCGCTACGAAGGAACGTTTAGGAACGGAGTTTTTGTTTCGGGAAGAGCGATTTATTCTAACGGCGATGTGTATGAAGGCTCTTTTGATGTGGTTCGCAATGTGGAGTCTGGGGAAGTGAGCAGCCAACCAGGAGGGCGCGGAACCTTTCGATTTGCCAATGGCAGTCGCTACGTCGGCGAATTTTTTGCCGGACAGCCTTTTGGCAAGGGAACTTTTGTTCACGTTGTCAACGGGGTGCAAAGACTCCGCTGCGACGGTCAGTTTTTCAACGAGTCTCTAGATGGGAAAGGCACTTGTACTTATAATAATGGCGATCGCTATCAAGGAGAGTATCGCCAGGGATTGCCCCACGGTACGGGAACCTTGATTAGAAGCGATGGTTCGCGATTTTCGGGTTTATTTCGCGGCGGACAACCCTTTACTGGCGAAGAGGGAGGATCGTAAGGGGGCGCGATCGCGCAAAGGCAGAATCCCCGGAAGCGTGCTGGAGTGGGGAAGTTTCTCGATTTCTCGGAAGTCAAGAGATGGCAAATTGATTGCCCGCGATCGCATTTTCTTCAACGAGCGAACACTTAATTTCTCGGAGTTTCCCGAACTCGTCAATCCGATAAAAGCCCCTTTCTAGGTCTGATACCAAATCCGGTTTACACTCGACCGCGCTTCGATAGAAACGCTCTTCTCCTCTCCCCGTCCCACCATCCCCACGTCCCCCCGTCAGCCCCAAAATAGTTTTTTATCGAGCAGATTTAGTATGAGGGGTTGGCTCGCTAAACTCAGCGAGCCAACCCGCGTTCAAATTTAGCCAAAGCTGGGGGTCGGACTCGCTCCAACCCCCATCTCCACCAAGCTGGTGACAAGATTTGAACTTGCGACCGGCCGATTACAAATCGGCTGCTCTACCACTGAGCTACACCAGCATTTTGCTCGGAGAACCCCCCCTTAACTCACTGCCAGCAGACGCACGCCTTGCACGCAACTAAGCCATATTACTCTCAATGGCCCAACGAGCTAACTCAGTGCGATTGTGAAGGCTCGTTTTGTTGAGCATATTAGAAACATGACTTTCTACCGTGCGCTGGCTCACTTCCAGCTTAAGCGCAATATCCCGATTCGCCAACCCCTGGGCGACGAGCTGAACGACTTTGCGTTCTGTCGGCGTGAGTTCGACATTTTCAGGCACTTTAATTTTATGACCGATTTCCACTCCCTTGCTGTGACGAATCAGGCGATTGGCTTGCTTGAGAGAAGATTCGACTTGGGCGACTAACTCCTCCGGCTCAAACGGCTTAACCATGTAGACATCGGCACCCGTACTCAATCCTTTCACTCGGTCTTGGCTTTGACCTTTCGCCGAGAGAAACAGAACTGGAATCCAGCTAATTTTGGCATTTTGCCGAATTTGCTCGACGAGGGTGTAACCGTCCATTTCCGGCATCATCACGTCGCAAATAATCATATCTGGGACTTGATGTTCGAGAATTTCCAGAGCTTCTCGACCGTTTTCAGCCGTCAGCACTTCATAGCCTCTAAACTCCAGATAGTCTTTGACCAACAAAATGAGGTTGGGGTCGTCATCTACCAGCAGGAGTTGTTTTTGGTCTTTACGAGCATTGTCTTTCATCGTGACACTCTGTTTCTATTCTCTTAGGGGTGTGAATTTGAGTCTCAATGATTTGTCGGTCGAAGGCGCACTAAATAGCCAACCTATACTTAACTTAAATTGACGTAAATATAAGGTCTTGGCAATAATTCTTCATTTGAATAAGACCTAGTTTAGCACGGAGAGCATCAGCTCTCTCAACCAATGGGCGCGGGGAATTAAAAATCAAACCCCATACAGCGATTCAATCCCAATTGTTGAGAAGTGAGTCGCAAATGCCCGATTCTTCAGGTTTCCCTTCGACTCGCCCTCGAGTCAAAGGGGGGATCGGGGACTCGAGTCTCCAATGTTAGCTGAGGTCGAGGGAGGGGGCGAACGCAGAAAACGTACTCCTCGACAATCCGATCTCCTAAGAGATGCTCCTGAATAATCCGTTCGATGGTCTTAGGTGTCGCTCGACGGTACCAAACCCCATCAGGATACACCAAAAGGATAGGACCTTCAGCACAAACGCGCAAACAATTCGCTTTTGTGCGAAAGATACAGGTTCCCGTGGGATTTGAGTGAGGAGAGTCCAATCCGAGTTCCTTCAGACGTTGTTTGAGATAAGTCCAGGCCTGCAGGCCAAGCGCTTTAGAACAGCATTTAGGCTCTCGTTGGTCGGCACACAAAAAAACATGGCGCTCGATTTGTTGAAGGCATAGCTGGCGCGCATTTTGTTCCAAACTCCCCTTTGCTGAAGTTGAAGCCGTTCCTAACTCAGAGTTGGGAGAGAGGGGGGCCGAATCGCTCATAGAAACCATCCGAACTTAAAGAGGGCAAGGGAAAATGCCCCCAAGGTCTCGATAATCAGACTTTTACCATACCATAGCTTGCCCGAGAATAGGCGGGTATCGAGGGAACCCTGAAAAGGAGCGAAGTCCAAGGGTTAAATTGAACTTGACCGTAGAGGGAGCAGTGGGATATAGTGAGGAGCTGCGATATTAGAGGAGAAAAACTATGAAAGTGAAAGCTCAAGAAATTATCCGTTCGCTCGAGGCGGAATACTTAAAAGACAACCTGCCCGAAATTCACGTTGGCGATACCGTTCGCGTCGGTGTCAGAATTATCGAAGGCGGAAAAGAACGAATCCAACCCTACGAAGGCACAACCATCGCCAAAAGAAATGGCGGCATCAACGAAACGATCACCGTTCGCCGTATTTTCCAAGGCGTAGGAGTCGAACGAGTCTTTTTACTACATTCTCCCCGCATTGCAGCGATCAAAATCGTGCGGAGAGGTCGAGTGCGTCGAGCAAAACTCTATTATCTGCGCAACCGCGTCGGCAAAGCAGCCCGAATCGCACAGCGTTTCGATCGCGCTTTATAAAATCTCCACGACATGGGTGTACTTAACCCCCTCCGGTGCGCTAAACTAGATCGAGCATCAAAAGTCAAACGTTAGCAAACGTCACTGCTGAGATTGCGCTCTTAGTTCAGTTGGTAGAACGCAGGTCTCCAAAACCTGATGTCGGGGGTTCAAGTCCTCCAGGGCGCGTGGTCGAACTAATAAACCTCAAAGGCAGACAACAGTCGAGTCAAAGTTTCAGGCGGCGCTCCGCCCGAAAGTATCGCTTTGGGCTAGACTGAAGGGGAACAGAAGCACTCGCCCTCCTCGAAGGTCGAGCGGCTTGCGTTAAAATTGCCTTTAACTTCGATAACTATAAAGATTGTGGCAAAAGAAGAGCTCCGGAAAAAAGATACGAAAAAGAGTAAAGAACCCACCCCCAAAACCGTTCCCCCAACGTCCGAAACCCAAAGCGGTTTTAATGCCGTTGCGTTTTTAGGCGAAACCCAAGAGGAACTCTCAAAAGTCATTTGGCCCTCGCGACAACAGCTCATTAGCGAGTCAGCCACAGTGATGTTGATGGTCACTCTGGTGGCAACAACCATTTACTTCGTCGATAATTTGTTTAGTTGGTTAGCAAGAACGGTATTTTGATGAGTTATACCGCAGAAATGCCCGAAGAATACAACAATCTCGAACCTGAAGCACAGGGAACGACTCGAAAACCTCGCTGGTACGCAGTACAGGTCGCATCGGGCTGTGAAAAACGGGTCAAAGCCAACCTGGAACAGCGCATTCACACCCTAGAAGTTGCAGACCGCATCCTTCAGGTGCAAATCCCGCAAACGCCAACAGTCAAAGTTCGTAAAGACGGCGCGCGCATCCACGGCGAGGAAAAAGTCTTTCCCGGCTACGTCCTCGTCCAAATGCTCCTCGACGACGACTCCTGGCAGGCGGTCAAAAACACCCCCAACGTGATAAACTTCGTCGGGGCCGAGCAAAAACGTCCCTACGGCCGCGGACGAGGTCACGTCAGACCCGTTCCCCTGAGTCCGTCAGAAGTCGAGCGCATCTTTAGACACGCTCAAGAACAAGAACCCGTCGTCAAAATTGACATGGCTGTAGGCGATCGCATTATGGTGCTATCGGGACCGTTCAAAGACTTTGAAGGCGAAACCATCGAAGTCAGTCCAGAACGGAGCAAACTCAAAGCCCTACTGTCAATTTTCGGACGAGACACGCCAGTGGAGTTGGAATTCAACCAGGTACAAAAACAAAGCTAAATGGCCAAAAAAGTCGTCGCCCTGATTAAACTCGCCTTGCCTGCGGGCAAAGCCAACCCCGCGCCCCCGGTCGGTCCGGCCTTGGGCCAACACGGGGTCAATATTATGGCATTTTGTAAAGAATACAATGCCAAAACCGCTGACAAAGCGGGAACTGTCATTCCGGTGGAAATATCGGTCTACGAAGATCGCAGCTTCACCTTCGTTCTCAAAACCCCCCCGGCTTCGGTATTAATCCGTCAAGCGGCGGGAATTGAGAAAGGATCGAGTACGCCCAACAAACAAACGGTGGGATCGATTACTCGCGCCCAACTCGAAGAGATTGCCAAGACTAAAATGCCCGATCTCAACGCCAACGATATTGAAGCGGCGATGAAAATTGTGGGCGGAACCGCTCGCAATATGGGCGTGGATGTGAAGGATTAGTCATTAGTCATTTGTCCTTCGTCATTAGTAATTTCCATTCAATATTATTCGGGGAGAGGCGAGTCGCTTCGTTGGAACCCAAGGAGTCAAAAAAGAAATGGTCAAGAAAGTTTCGCGCCGCTTAAGAGAGGCGCTGGCTAAAGTTGAAGAACGTCCCTACGAACCGTTAGAGGCACTGGGACTGCTGAAAGAGACGGCGACGGCGAAGTTTGACGAAACCGCCGAAGTTCACATTCGTCTGGGGATCGACCCCAAGTATACCGACCAGCAGTTGCGCACCACCGTTGCCTATCCCAAGGGGACAGGACAACAAGTTCGGGTAGCTGTGATTGCGCGGGGCGAAAAAGTCACCGAAGCCAGTAATTCGGGGGCAGATGTCGTCGGTTCGGAAGACTTGATTGAGGACATCCAAAAAGGCGCGATGGAATTCGATCGCCTCATTGCCACGCCGGATATGATGCCCCAAGTGGCAAAACTCGGGCGCTTGCTCGGACCGCGCGGATTGATGCCCTCTCCTAAGTCGGGAACCGTAACCACCGATGTCGCCGGCGCGATCGCGGAATTTAAAGCCGGAAAACTCGAGTTTCGGGCCGACCGAACGGGCATCGTTCATGTTATGTTTGGTAAGGCATCTTTTTCCACAGAAGATTTGCTCGCCAACCTCAAAGCTTTACAAGAAACAGTCGATCGCAATCGTCCTTCCGGGGCCAAAGGTCGTTACTGGCGCAGTATGTATGTTTCCGCTTCAATGGGACCTTCGATCGAAGTTGACATCAGCGGTCTGCGCGACTTAAAACTGGCTGAGGCGGCGGCTTAAAGGAGAAAGCACGCACAAAATATCTCCCCCCAAACCAATATCGATCCCAATTTACCGAAGACAGCAGGTGCGATAGCTTAATATCCTGCCGAGGTCTAACAAACTTAGAAATTTGGATTTTAGAATTGCCAAACCCTCTCGCAAGTGGATGAAAGCACTCTCTAAAATTCCCAAAACCTAAGCTCGTAAAACCCCGGCACTTCATGAGTCGGGGTTTATTGTACATTGGGATTCCCGCACCCAAAGGAGGTGAAATAGAAAATGGGAAGAACGCGAGAAAATAAAGAGGCAGTTCTAAAGGAACTCAAACAGCACTTAAGCGAGACTCAATTAGCCCTCGTCATCGACTACCAAGGCCTCTCAGTAGCCGAAATCACCGACTTGCGCAACCGCTTGCGTCCCGCCGGGGCATCGTGCAAAGTCACTAAAAATACGCTGATGCGATTGGCTGTCGCAGGAGACGAAAATTGGCAGCCCATGCAGGAATTCCTCAAAAATTCCTCTGCCTTTTTACTCGTCCAAGAAGACTTTACCGGCGCAATTAAAGCCTATAAAGCCTTCCAAAAAGACACCAAAAAAACCGAACTGCGCGGCGGCGTAATGGAAGGGCGCGCCCTCACCCAAGCCGATATCGATGCCTTGGGCAACTTACCTTCCAAAGAGCAACTTTACGCGCAAATTGCGGGCGGAATTAATGCCTTGGCAACTAAATTGGCTGTGGCAGTTAACGAAGTACCTTCTTCCTTGGCCCGCGCCCTACAAGCCGTGGCAGATGCCGAAAAAAGCGACGAAGCCGCTTAAATTGTTTCAACGTTCAAACTATTAAATTAAGGAGAAAATCTCATGTCTGCTGTTACCGACGACATTATCGAAAAATTGAAATCCCTTCCGTTGCTTGAAGCTGCCGATTTAGTCAAGCAAATTGAAGAAACCTTTGGCGTGAGTGCGGCTGCACCAGCCGGTGGAATGATGATGGCAATGCCTGGAGCGGCTGCAGCAGATGCAGCACCGGTTGAGGAAAAAACCGAGTTTGATGTCATTCTCGAAGAAGTTCCAGGCGACAAGAAAATTGCCATCCTCAAAGTGGTTCGCGCCATTACCGGTTTGGGTCTCAAAGAAGCCAAGGAAATGGTGGAATCTGCGCCCAAAGCCATTAAGGAAGGAACGGCTAAAGACGATGCTGAGGGAATCAAGAAGCAGCTTGAAGAAGCAGGTGCGAAAGTCACTGTGAAGTAGGGCTTGCTCTTAGTATGATGTAGCTCGAAAGATGAATTAGGAATCAATTGGGCGGGCAAGGTCAAGTTTTTTTTCCGAGACTGGAGTTTGAGGAAAATTCTCTTCCTGCCCGCCTTTCGAGCTATCTTGGAAAACTCTTTATCAATTAATAATTAATAATTGGGTCTAAGACAAAAAATCTAAAGTCCTGTTCCACATCAAGTTTGCAAAACCCAGACTTAGCAACGTGGCTTGTTTATCTAAATAAGACGCTACATTTGAAAACTGGTATAAGACCTCTTCGTAAAGGAAGAAAAGGACACGGGTCTTAAGGTCTCACGGGGCTTACAAGGTGCGGACACAGTATAATCCCTACCCGCACACAGACCCTCCTAATTGCCGTGAGTTGTCCGGGTGCGATCGTAGATTTTCCTCGATCTAAATCCTCCTCTTTTAAGGAGAGGTAATTATTCATTATTCATTATTCATTATTCATTATTCATTGCGAATTGCTCGCCTTCGATAGCGTTGGCAAACTTTTGAACGAAAATCGCGCGCGCGATTGATGCGATGTTCCTCCTTTGTGGCACAATCAAGCAAGGGAGTTCTTCGCGCGCGATCGCCAGTTCCATGCTCGGACAAATTCTACGCCAACGCTACAAAATTATTCGCCAACTCGGAGAAGGCGGGTTTGGCACAACTTATTTGGCGGAAGATTTGGATATTCCCGTCACTCCCAAACCGAAGTGCGTTGTCAAACAGTTGCATCCCCAGATGATAAACGCTGACATCGTGGGACGCTTCGAGAAAGAAGGGCAAGTTTTGTATCGCTTGGGACAACAACACGACCAAATTCCCGATTTATTTGCCTATTTCGAGGAAAATGGACAGTTTTATTTAATTCAGGAGTTTATTGAAGGACGAACCATTGAAAGCGAAATGGAAGGGGGACGGCAGTGGAATGAAGCGGAAACCCTTTCATTTTTGCGCGAGGTGTTGGAAGTGTTGGTCTTCGTGCATCAAAATCGCGTTATTCACCGCGATATTAAGCCATCGAATATTATGCGGCGCGATCGCGATCGCAAATTGGTCCTTATCGATTTTGGCATTGTCAAAGAAATTAGCGCGATCGCAACCCAGTCTCCCGGACAAAGCGCGCCTACCCTGGCTATTGGTACGCCGGGGTATATGCCGAGCGAACAAATGGTCGGTCAACCCAGGTTAAGTAGCGATATTTATGCGCTGGGAATGACGGCAATTCGAGGTTTGACGGGAGTTGAACCCGATAGTCTCCCCACAGACGAACGCGGCGAGGTGGTGTGGAGAAATCGCGCGGCCATTGGCGAGGGATTGGCGGCTATTTTGGCAAAAATGACGCGCTATCATTTTCGCGATCGCTATTCAGATGCAACCGAAGCATTACAGGCGCTTTCGGAAAGTCCCGAAACGGCGGCGGCAACGGTGGCGGTTTCGCCTCGCCTGCCAACCTATGCAACTCCCCCGACAAATGCCAACGCAACGGTTCCCGCTTCGCCACCTGCGTCCGGTTCTTCGAGGGGTTGGCTGATGGGGATCGCGATCGCGATCGCCGCAAGCGCAGCAACGGCAATTTTGTACTCTGTGTTGAAACCCTCACCCCAAGGGAATACGGCTGAGCGAGAACGCACTCCTATGCGATCGCCTCAATCGGAAGATACGAGTACTCCCCCTCAAACGCGATCGCAGCAGCCCGAAGATACGAGTATTTCCCCGGAAGCGCGATCGCCTCAACCAGAAGATACGAGTATTTCCCCAGAAGCGCGATCGCCTCAACCGATATCTCCAGGCGAACGATCTCCTCAAAACGGCTCTTTGAGTGCCTCCGGGAGCGTCCCCATCTTTCCCGTCAATACTCCCAGAACCGATGTCGAACGTTCCCTTGGCCAACCCGCTAGAGACTTAAGAGGCGCTTACGGCAACACGCGCGCAGTTGTTTACGATTCCGTGCAAAGCGGAGTCGATCTCGGCTACTTATTTGACAGAAACTCGGGACGCATTCAGCAGACCGAATCATCTTTTCGGCAATTTGTCAAGCTCCCGGTGATGTCGCAAACCCTCGACGGTTTGTTAAACGGCGAAATGACCGCAGAAATCGAACGGGGACTCGAACAAGTTCATCGGGGTCAGCTCAACAATTATCGCTTTAATTTCGGCTCTCTCAAAGGTCAAATCATACGGCAAGATTGCGGCGATATTTATATCAGTATTTGGGACGCACAGTTACACGATTTTGTGAGTTTTGAGAGCGTCCGCAGGTGTTGAGTTCGACGATACAAGAAGGTCTGCAACAGGGTGAAAAACAAAGATCGGAACAGATTGCGCGCGCTTTACTCGATATTTTGCCGGTAGAAACGATTAGTCAAACCACTGGACTGAGTGTTGAGGAAATCGAGCAATTGCGAGAGTAAATAGGGAGTTTCTTGAACGTTGATTAATTTTTTTTCTAACCTCCCCAATTTCATCGCCCAACTCGTTCAACAGCCGACCCTGCGCAATCCCATCGCTGTCAGTTTGGGCGCGATCGCGGGCGCTTTGAGTCGATACTATCTCAGTTTATGGCTCGGCGATCTGTTTGGGATGAACTTTCCCTACGGAACATTGTTGGTGAATGCAAGCGGCTGTATTGGTATGGGTTTCTTTTTTACCCTCATTACCGAACGAATTTGGACAATTTCCCCAGAACTGCAAATCCTGATTGCAGTTGGGTTTTTCGGTTCTTACACCACCTTTTCTACCTACGGCTTAGATACCGTCAATCTCGCGCGCGGCGAGCATTTTTTCAAGGCAGGGTTATATTGGGCTGTCAGCGCGATTAGTGCGGTGACGTGCCTGTACTCGGGTATTTTACTCGCTCGGTTGATTCGACCCTAGCCGATCGCGAGACCGACCAATGGCGATAAAATGTCAGCAGAGAAATTTTAAGCAAAATTTTACATTTGTTTATATACTGGATAGCAACGACCCTCCCGCAAAAAAAGACAGTGCTACTCATCAACCCCCAGGGTTTAGGCGAACAAGCCCTCAACAAAATTGCCGAACTGGCGATCGCTTCTCAATTCAAGGAAGCCCAAGACCTCGCTGTCCGAGTGAAAACCGACCCCAATTTGCTCGCCCAAGGACGACTAGAGTCTCTGGCGATCGATGGCGTGGGAATAGTGACGCAAAGTAACCTGAGAATGCAACAGATGTGCATCTCAATGGGAGGGATAGCGGTGAGTCCGTTGAAGGCGTTGATGGGAAATATTGAGCTAACCGAACCGAGTCGGGGAAAAGCAAGTTTTATACTAACGGAAGCCGATTTAAGCCGCGCGCTGAACGAGAAGTCTATCCAAAATTTGACGAACCGCTTAGCGCTAAAATTAGAAGAGCGTTCTGTTAAAATCGTTCCCCAATCGATGAAGTGTCATTTGAGTCGAAGGGAGATTGCGATCGCGGCCCAGTTACAAGACATCGAAACCAAACAAGTTTATTCCATCCTGCTGGTAACGATGCCGGAAATGCGATCGCCAACAGGAATTAAACTGGTATCGCCTCACTACAAACGCGGTCAAGAACCATCGCCTCAACTAACGAACCTGTTGTTAGAAACCCTTGGAGATATCCTAAATTTGCGCAACTTTGAAATGCCAGGACTGTCACTACAGATTCAACAGTTTCAACTCAAAGAAGGTCAAATCGACTTGCAGGCAATGGCGACAATGACCCATTTTCCCTCAAATCGGTCATAACCAATTAATTATTAATCGATCGGGGGGATTTAGGGGGATATCTTCTACCTCGCCTCTTGGATAAAATGCTATAAAATCGTCTTTTTTACCCAAATTCCCCCACCTTTGCGTTAAAGTGAAATTTGGCTGCCCGTTCAAAACCCGAGCTGAGAATGCCCACCGACCTTCAAACCGAACTGGAAAAAGCGGTTAATGTACGCCGTAACTTTGCTATTATCTCCCACCCCGACGCGGGGAAAACCACGCTGACCGAAAAACTGTTACTGTACGGCGGGGCGATTCACGAAGCGGGGGCAGTGAAAGCGCGGCGCGCCCAACGTCAGGCGACTTCCGACTGGATGGAAATGGAAAAACAGCGGGGTATTTCAATTACTTCAACGGTGTTGCAGTTTTCCTACGCCGGAAATCAAATTAACCTCCTCGATACCCCCGGACACCAAGATTTTAGTGAAGACACTTATCGCACTTTAGCTGCCGCCGATAACGCCGTGATGTTGATCGATGCGGCAAAGGGGTTGGAACCGCAAACGCGCAAACTGTTTGAAGTGTGCAAAATGCGATCGCTTCCCATTTTTACTTTTGTCAATAAATTAGACCGGCCGGGCCGCGAACCGTTGGAGTTACTCGACGAAATCGAACAGGAGTTGGGCTTGCAAACCTATGCGGTCAATTGGCCCATTGGCGCGGGCGATTTCTTCAAGGGCGTATTCGACCGCCAACAGCAGCAAATACACCTCTTTGAACGTCGCGCCCACGGCAGCCAGGAGGCGCAGGACACCATCGTTAACCTCGGCGACCCCAAAATTGAAGCGCTGCTCCAACAAGACCTGTATTATCAGCTAAAAGAGGAGTTGGAGATTCTCAACGAAATCGGTCCGGCGCTGGATTTGGAGGCGGTTCGGACCGGACAAATGACTCCGGTGTTTTTTGGCAGTGCGATGACCAACTTTGGGGTAGAGTTATTTCTCAAATCCTTCCTCGATTATGCTTCGCCCCCCGAAGGACGCAAATCTTCCCAAGGGGAATTATCGCCGGTTTATCCCGAATTTACGGGGTTTGTGTTTAAACTTCAGGCGAATATGGATCCCAGACACCGCGATCGCGTGGCGTTTGTGCGCGTTTGTACGGGCAAGTTTGAGAAAGATATGACCGTCAGCCACGCGAGGACCGGGAAAACCGTGCGCCTCTCTCGCCCGCAAAAGCTGTTTGCCCAAGATCGAGAATCTTTGGAAGTGGCTTATGGAGGAGATGTCATCGGGTTGAACAATCCCGGAACCTTCGCGATCGGCGATACGATTTACACGGGCAAAAAGTTAGAGTACGAAGGCATTCCCTGTTTTTCTCCCGAATTGTTTGCGTTTATTAAAAATCCCAACCCCTCCAAATTCAAGCAATTTAACAAGGGAATCGGCGAGTTGCAAGAAGAAGGCGCAGTGCAAATTATGTACTCCACCGACGACTTTAAACGCGACCCCATTCTCGCTGCCGTGGGACAGTTACAGTTTGAAGTAGTTCAGTTTCGGATGCAGAGCGAGTACGGCGTGGAAACTCGTCTAGAACCGCTGCCGTATAGTATCGCGCGTTGGGTGGCAGGCGGTTGGCCGGCATTGGAAAAAGTCGGTCGTTTATTTAATACGCTAACAGTGAAAGATGCTTGGGATCGTCCCGTGTTGTTGTTTAAAAACGAGTGGAACGTGCAGCAGGTGCAGGGCGACCATCCCGATTTGAAACTGAATTCTACCGCGCCTGTGGGGTCTGGATTGCAACCGACCTCTTAAATTGGGACAGTTTGTCTTGGCCGCCAATGAGACAATGTTAGTCCTTGAATAATTAATTAGGGACGCGATCGCCAAAAATAGAGGCTGCTCATAGGCAGCCTCTTAACATTTTAGTTCTTCTGGTCCGAGATCTGGAGTCTGGAGAAAATTCCGATTAAACTTAGCGACGCATTCCTCGTCTTTCCCCTCGAGACGGTTTCATTTGTGCAAGTTGAGCCCGCTGTTCGGGGGTGAGAATTTCGCGAACTTGCAACATCGTTTCAAAACGGCGATCGCCCATTTGCTGGCGCAGACCTTGTACGGTATTATGCTGTTGTCGCAATTGGTCTGCCGAAGCATTGCCCGCTAACAGCGATTCCATTTGTTCGCGTGCCGCTTGCATCTGTTGGCGCAACCCTTCGCTAGCTGAGCGCTCTTGTTCCTTAATCGCGCGAATTTGTTCGGTTTGTTGGGGGGTGAGGTCCAGTTGTTGCAACCATCGCTCGCCGCGCTCTCTTCCCGTCCGTTCGCTAGGTTGATTTTCCAGTGTTCTTTGAGCAATTGTCTGTGAAGCGCTCGAAGTGGATGCGTCCGGGCGACTGGTCGAGCTAAAATTGTCTCGAGCAGCATAGGCACTCAAAGGTAAAAGTAAGGAAACGGCTGCGATGCCGGAAAGAGTCAATCCCTTCATATTCATAAGCTATAGCTCCTTAAACTAGAATCTGTTTTTTCGCTTGCCCTTCGATTGTAAAAACTCCAAGACTCGATTCGCCTCGATCTCAGTTCCCAAAATTTCAAAGTCAAGCTAGTCCTTTAGAACTATATTGAGAAGTTGTAGAGTAGGAATTGTCGTCAGTGAGAGCAAACTGAGAAAAAAAATCTCAACGAAATGCCCACCATTGTAGGGTGGGAATTGCCGTCAATGAAAACAAACTGACAAGGAAAATCTCAACCTGCAATGCCCACCGCAGTTTGCCGCCAGATCGAGCTAGTAGGGTGGGAGTTGCCGTCAATAAGAACAAATTGACAAGGAAAATCTCAACTCGCAATGCCCACCGCAGTTTACCGCCATAGCGTTTTTGCTCCGAAACGTAAACAATAAATGAATGATCCAGATTCAAATCCACCGCGCTCTCTCCGGGACGTTCAATTTGTAGGGACGTTCAATTGAACGTCCCTACGTTGAAACGGTTTACATCCCGTTCAGAAATGCTATAAACAATTTGTAGGGTAGGAATTGCCGTCAACAAGAATAAACTGACAAGGAAAATCTCAACCCAATGCCCACCGCAGTTTACCGGCAAGCGAATCAACTTAAAGATAGTAGAAAATAAAGTATCGGGAGCAACCGAGTATGGACAAATTGCAGTGGAAAAAACATCCATTTCGCCTGTTCTCTTACCTAGAATGGATTTTAATCGGCATTGCCCTAATTGCTTTACTTTCCTCATTTTTAGCACCCCATCGACTGCCACCTCCCAATCATTTCCCGCGACCCGATCGCGTCCCTCGTTTTCCTATATACTCCATGTACCGGAGAAGATTGCTGCTGAGCGCAATGCTAAGTACAGTTGCGCTAGGATTCAGCGGTTCGAGGTTGCCATTTGGTTCGCGCTGGGTACAAAGCGCATACATCGCGTCTGGGTTTGCCCTAAGCTGGCTGACAATTCTGTGGGGAGGAAGAGCGGAACGAATTTTTCCCGTTTTACTGCTCGTTGTTTCAATTCGTGCCTGTTTGTTATTCCCGTGGAGCGGTCGAATTTGTGTAGCGTTTGTTGCCTACGCTTCTTTTGCAAGTGCGTTAATTATTTCTGGGTTAGGAGTGCGTCCTTTTGGCATTCCCCTCGCTCGCGCTTTACCTCGCGGTTTGCGGCGACTTCCGCGCAGCGAGTTACAAAAGATTTCCATCGCGCTTAATTTCAATTCGGCATTATTATTCGGGTTTGTCCTTGTATTTGTTTTGCTTTTAGTCAGCGCGGTTTTAGCCGAACAAAAAAGTCGAGAGCGATTAACAATAGCAAACCGTCGCTTGCGAGAGTATGCTGCAATGATTGAAAGTCAGGCGACGTTGGAGGAGAGAACCCGCATTGCGCGAGAAATTCACGATTCTGTTGGCCATTATTTAACCGCTCAAAGCATTCAACTAGAAAATGTAGCTTTGTTTTTGTCATCAGGCGATGCGTCGCGAGCGGAAGATCGTCTTCAAAAGGCGCGACAGTTGGGGAAAGAAGCGTTGGAAAATGTGCGCCATTCTGTGGCAACATTGCGCAATAATCCTCTACAAGGGCGATCGCTGGCTGTGGCGTTGGAGGAGTTGATGGAGGAGTTTAAGCGGACGACGGGAATTGAGATAAAGTCTCGCATCAGCGTTCGTTCTGTGCCTTCGCTGGAGGTGATAACGGCGCTTTATCGCACGACTCAAGAGGCGCTGACGAATATTGCCAAACACGCTCGGGCGACGCAGGCGAGTTTGAGTTTGGAGGAACGGGAAGGGAAACTTTATTTACAAGTGGTCGATAATGGTTGCGGTTTCGATCCCCAGGAAAATACGACGGGTTTTGGGTTGCGGGGAATGCAGGAACGGGTGGAAATGTTTGGGGGAAGGTGGCGCGCAATTTCTCAGCCCGATCGCGGTTGCACTATTGTTGTAGAATTGCCCTTATTGGGAGCGATCGCTTGATACATATAGCCTTTTTCAAGCTTATGTTCAGAAAAAGACGATGAGTTGGGCGAAGGGTGTCGCGTAATCGAGATTAAACGAATGCTAAGCTGAGAGCTGAAAGCTGACGGCTGAATGCTCGCAAATTGAAATATGATTCGAGTTTTGTTAGCCGACGACCAAAGTCTGGTGCGTGAGGGGTTGTCGAGTTTATTGGACGCTCAGCCGGATATTGAGGTGGTGGGAGAGGCGGAAAATGGTAAGGTGGCTGTTGAACGGGCGCGATCGCTTCTTCCCAATGTGGTATTGATGGACGTGCGGATGCCGGTGATGGATGGCGTAGCAGCAACTCGCGCCTTAGCACAAGAAGCGCCAGAAGTCAAGGTTTTGATTTTAACAACCTTTGACGACGATGATTACGTAACGCGCGCGATCGCATTTGGCGCAAAGGGATATCTCCTCAAGGATACACCCTCGGGCGTTCTCGCTCAAGCGATTCGCCTCGTGGAGCAGGGATATACTCAACTCGGACCGGGTTTGTTAGAGAAGTTGATGGCAGCAGAAGTCCGTCCCGAACCCGAATTGCCGTCGGAGTTGGCGCAACTGACACCGCGAGAACGGGAAGTTTTGCAACTTATTGGAAAGGGATATAGCAATCGCGAAATTGCCGAGGCGTTGTACATATCCGAACGCACGGTCAAGAATCACGTCAATAGTATTTTACGCCGTTTAGATTTGCGCGATCGCACTCAAGCTGCAATTTTAGCCACAACTTTAAAAATAGAGAATAGGGAATAGGGAATGGGGAATGGGGAATAGGGAATGGAGTAAGGAAGTGCTTTATTAAAGTCTGAATAAAACCCCAGTTTCTCTAAATTCTTAACCCGTTTTAACAGGTTTTAGCTATAAGAGCTAAAATTGATTTCAAGGCTCAAAACAAATTTTTACAAAAATTCAGCAGTAAAATCATCGTAAATTTTCCTTGATTTCAATTTTTTCTTTCAAAAAGAGGTAATTATTCATTATTCATTATTCATTATTCATTGCGCAATACATCCAACTCCCAACTAATATCATCAGTCTTTAAATATCGCGAATAGGAAAAGTCCTTAAAAACTTCCAATTCTTCCCCCTTTACACGAGCCATCAACATCCGTCCAACTGCTCGACCCAAAGAACAAGGAACGGCATTTCCAACTTGCCGATATTGCTCTAGCAAACTGCCTTCGATTTTCCAATCGTCAGGGAATTCTTGTAGGCGTTTATATTCCTGAATACTCAAAGGTCTATCCTCTTCGGGATGGGCTAAATCGGTTGCAGGCATCGCTGGATGAGTTAATAGAGTTGGCGAAGGTTTATCCCAAGATAATCTTCGATAAGGGGCAACTCGGGTTTGTTGAGCTGAATTGTCTTTCGCGCTGCTTTATCAATTTCGCAAGCGAGAAGCGTTTCAATCCCTTCTTGTTCGAGACCGAGATCCAGACCCATACAGCCAGAGAAAAAACTGAGTGCTTTAAGTTTAGGTGCGTTAGAATGCGCTTTTGTACAATCCGAATCTATCAAGTTGGAGGGATGCTGCTGATAGGGAGATGGGTTGGAGAAAGAATCGGTCAACATTTCGGCGAAGAAGTTCAAAACAGTTAGTTTCTTATTTTAAAAGAAGCACGGGCAACGAGCAAAATTAGGCTTTAGGTTTTAGAACTAACGACCAACTAATTCCCAATGCCCAACAGGTCGATTGGACATGGCGAGGGGACCTCGCCGTCCCTCGACCTCAATTCCCCATTCCCCCATTCCCCATGACAATTTTGGTAAAATCCACTATAATATTTAGTGAAAGTTACCATAACTGGAAGAATGACCCATGCTGGAAACCGCGATCGCGCCCGAGAGCGAACTCACTCCATCAGCCTCGGATAACAGCCTGCTTGTCGATCTCTACCAACTGACGATGATAGCGTGCTACGTCGGCGAAGGACTGGCGGACAAACAAGCCAGTTTTGAGCTATTCGTGCGGCAACTGCCCGAAGGATTTGGCTATTTAATCGCAATGGGTCTCCAACAAGGGCTTGACTATTTACAAAATCTATGCTTCACTCCCCAACAAATTGCCAGCCTCAAAGCCACGGGACTCTTTGAAAACGCCCCCGATCGCTTTTGGTCGATTTTGGAGTCGGGACGCTTTACAGGCGATGTATGGGCGGTTCCCGAAGGGACGGCGATCTTTGCCAACGAACCGTTGTTGCGCGTCGATGCACCCCTGTGGCAAGCACAACTCGTCGAAACCTATCTCCTCAACACCCTCAACTATCAAACCCTCATTGCCACGAGAGCGGCGCGCTTGCGAGATATTGCCGGTACGGAGGCGAAACTCCTCGAATTTGGGACGCGACGCGCTTTCAGTCCCCAAGGGGCGTTGTGGGCGGCGAGAGCGGCCTTAGCGGGGGGATTAGATGCCACCTCCAATGTGCTAGCGGCGCTGCAACTTAACCAAAAACCCGCCGGAACAATGGCCCATGCGTTGGTGATGGCTTTCAATGCCGTTGCAGGTAGCGAAGACGAAGCGTTTGCCGCCTTTCAGCACTATTTTCCCGGCGCACCCCTCCTCATTGATACCTACGATACAGTCGCCGCCGCCCAACGTCTGGCACAACAAATAGAAGCTGGGACGGGGGAGGTGAGGGGAATTCGTTTAGATTCGGGGGATTTAGTTGAATTATCCCAGAAAGCGCGATCGCTTCTGCCCGATGTTGCCATTTTTGCCAGCGGCGATTTGGATGAGAGAGAAATTGCGCGTCTCAAAGCAGCGGGTGCGTGCATTGATGGGTACGGACTGGGAACGAAACTGGTGACTGGCGCGCCGGTAAATGGGGTTTATAAGTTAGTCGAGATCGATGGAGTTCCAACGATGAAACAGTCGAGTCAGAAAGCCACGTATCCGGGACGCAAGCAGGTTTTTCGCACTCCTGGAAAATGCGATTGCCTCGCGTTGGTTTCGGAGGAAGCTAACGAGTGCGAACAACCGCTGTTAGAGAGGGTTATGGAACGAGGAGAACGTCATTATCCTCGCGAAAGTATAGAACAAATTCGCGATCGCGTCGCCGCCGCCGTTGCCACCCTTCCTTCCCAAACGCGCCAACTGGACAATCCTACACCTTTTGAAGTTAAAATTTCTTCTCAATTACAACAACTCGCTGAAAAGATAGGCAGTAGGCAGTAGGCAGTAGATAAATAGTACAGAACCGATTCCCAATTCTCAATTCCCAATTCCCAATTCCCAATTTCCAATTCCCAATTCCCATGAAAATTGCCCTTTTTGGAACCAGTGCCGATCCCCCAACTGCAGCACACACCGCCATTCTCAAATGGCTTTCCGATCGCTATGATTGGGTTGCAGTTTGGGCTTCCGATAACCCCTTTAAATCCCGTCAAACGTCTCTCGATCGTCGTATGACAATGTTACAACTGTCGATCTTAGAACTGGATACTCCGCGCAAAAACATTAGCCTTCATCGGGAGTTAAGCAGTCCGAGAACCTTGGAAACCATTCAAATGGCGCGCGCTAAGTGGGGAGATACAGTTGAATTGATTTTTGTAGTCGGTTCCGATCTCGTCGCGCAAATTCCCCGCTGGTATTGCGTTGAAGAGCTGCTGCAACAAATCCAGTTGCTAATTGTACCGCGTCCGGGGTATTCCATAGAAGAAGGGGAGCTAAAATCCTTAAGGCATTTGGGCGGAAAATACGCGATCGCAGACTTCCTCCCGCCTCCCGTATCCTCCAGTGCGTACCGCGATCGTAAAAACCCCCATGCTGTCCCCCAAACCGTCGAAGATTATATCCATCGAGAACAGTTGTACGCATGGCAGAAAGCGACATCAACCCAGTAAATCCCAAACAACTCGCTGATTTTAAAGTTGGCGTAGATAACGTCATTTTTTCCGTCGATACTCAAGCCAACCGCCTATTAGTATTATTTGTCAAGCGCCGAGTCGAACCCTTTGTCAATTACTGGAGTTTGCCCGGAACTTTAGTGCGCATTGGCGAATCTTTAGAAGATGCCGCCCAACGGATTCTCGCCGAAAGAATTCGGGTTGAAAATTTGTATCTCGAACAACTATATACCTTTGGCGAACCCGGACGCGATCCTAGAGAATCGCCCGACAGTTTTGGCGTTCGCTATCTCTCGGTGAGTTATTTTGCTCTCGTTCGTTTTGAAGAGGCGCAACTGATTACCCATGAAGTGAGTACGACAGCTTGGTATCCCGTGAAAGAAGTTCCTCAGTTAGCCTTCGACCACAATCAAATTTTGGAGTATGGCTATCAAAGATTGCGCAATAAACTCGAATATAGTCCTGTCGCATTTGACGTTTTGCCAGAAGTTTTTACGCTTAACGATGTGTTTCAATTTTATAGTACCATTTTGGGCGAGAATTTCTCAGATTATTCTAACTTCCGAGCGCGTTTGCTCAAACTTGGAATTTTAGCCGATACCGGAGCAAAAGTTTCTCGCGGTGCGGGTCGTCCTGCTAGTTTGTATCGATTTGATTCTAAGGCGTTTGAACCTTTAACGGAGAAACCTTTAGTATTTATTTGAAGAAGAATGGAAGAATGGAAGAATGGAAGAATGAGAGAATGGAAGAATGAGAGAATGGAAGAATGAGAGAATGGAAGAAT
>JAXHVQ010000081.1:0-27284 GCA_034189065.1 Cyanobacteriota bacterium | reverse complement strand
AGAAATCCCGGGGATTTTAATGACAAGGTGCCGAGTCACAGAATCGAACTGTGGACACCGCGATTTTCAGTCGCGTGCTCTACCAACTTATACTTGCGAATGGCATATTGAATGCGCTCGATGAGGGCAGAAAGATCGAAATTCCCGACCACTTCTTGACCTTCAGGATCGGGGGAAGCATCGAGAATGAATAGCTTTCCTTCATCAATCAGTTTCTGCAGCTCCCAGCCGAAACTGCGCGCATTTGTAATAATATCCACCGGGGATTCTTCAAAGGTGACGAAAACGCCCGGTTCGCCCAAATACTGAATCCCGTTATACAGAAATTGAATAGCAAGTAGGGTTTTTCCCGTCCCAGAAGTTCCGCTGGCTAAGGTGGTGCGACCGATAGGCATTCCTCCGTGGGTAATTTCGTCAAAGCCCTCAATCAGCGTTCGGACTTTTGCCACTCCTTTTACGGCTGACTCAGGCGCGTTTTTATTATCGGTCTTCGGTTGATTCATATGAAGAGAGAATGAACAAATTAAGTGCTTTAAAAGGGAAGGTTAAAAATCGCTCGGTTTAATATTTTATTACACTGCATCGATTTCTTCATACAGGAGATCGAGACCGATTAAAACTTTTTCGCGATCGGAGAGGTCGCCGATGATTTTGCGCACGGGCGGTGGCAAAACTTTAGAGAGAGTTGGAGTTGCGAGGATTTTGTCTTCTTCGGCCAGTTGGGGATTTTTGAGAACGTCAATGACTTTTAAGGCATACACCCCTTGAAAATCCTGCTCGAGGATGTTTTTAAGGGTTTTTAAGGCTCGAGCCGAGTTAGGAGTGTTGCCGGCGACATACAGCTTGAGGACATAGGTCTTCTTGAGCGCGCTCATAGGATACTCAGGTGAGGATGAAAGTTGGGGTTAGAGTCAGTCTTGGGAGTAGATGCCGAGCAGTAAATCTTCTCGAGGGATCGAACGGCGATACATTTCGCATAGATGAGCAATGATATCAATAAGAGCGAGACGATAGTCAAGTAGAATTTCCTCGCTACGCCCTTCTATCTTAAGTTGCTGGGCGAATTCGTCGATCAGTTCCATGTGAATTTCGAGAATTTGGGATACGGAGAGATCGGCGAAGAAGGCTTGGGTAACGAGTTGGTCGATGTCTTGTTCGATCTTGGAGTCGTCGCAAAAATAGGCCAACAGGATATCGCGATACTCGATTTTGAGGGTGTCGAGCAGTTGTTTTCGCTTGTCAGAGGCGAGGTTGCGCCAAAAGTCTTGGGGGTTGCGTTTGTAGTAAAGGCTGAGGTATCCGAGTCTTTCTTTGAGTTTTTCGGAGAGGCGGTGCTGCTGGTGGAGGAGGAAGTTGGTGGTGGAGGTGGGAACCGAAGAAGGAGCGAGTTTGAGGAATTGGGCGATCGCGCGATCGATGGCGGTTGGCAGTTGGTCGAGTCCGAGGGCGGGATGGCGGACTTCTGCGGTGTGGTAGGCGTAGCGTTCTCCGTTAACGGGTTTGCGTTCGATGAGCACCAGGGGTAACAAAATCGCTCGCCCGTACAAGTTTTCGAGAATCGCCAACAGCGAAGAACAGCGCTCGAGGACGAGGCAATCAATTTGGTCTTTACCCGGTTCGACTCGCTCGAGCAAGTCTTGGGGGGACTTCAGAGACGTGAGACTGTAGCGATCGCCATCGAGGGAGTCTTTGAGCGAGCTAGCCAGTTGCTCGCTCTCGATGTAGAGGTAGATCGCTAGGGGTGACTGCAAGGACCCGGAGGAAAGCGATTCGAGGTTTTGAGTGCGGTCTGACATTAAACACAAACTAGAGCCAATCGGCTCTTTTTTAATAAAAAATTAATATTATCTCGTTCTATCAGGGTAACATCGATTCCGGCGTTCTTAAAAATGTAATTAATTGTAAGTTTCCTCTATGAAGAGCGAGAAGATAGGGCAATATAGATGATGAAGGTACCGATGCAAGGACGCGACTGTTGTTCCGATATGCGCTTCTTTGAAGTCGAACCATCCTCGCTCGGAAGTGAGTGTCGCGCTATCGTTATTTTTCGCCCCTCCCTCGAGCCAGCGATGAAAAAAAGTTTTCCCGTTTGACGTTGCCCGATGGCCCAACCCTCCAGTTATACCAATTCTCAATGTTAGGAGACTCTATCCCATAGCTGAAACTCTTAACTTGTCTGGGTTTGATTGATTTTAAGGTGAGGAGATGGCGAGGGTTCCTCGCCCGATCGAACCGACCTGTTGAATGCGTGAATTTTGAATTTTGAATTGGTATTGCTCATGTCTCATTCCACCCTCGCGCTCCAAAACTTCGCTCGCTCGGTTCCCACCTGCGAGCCAACCGCTAGTTTCGAGACGCTGTGCGCGCTCTTTGAAACCAGTCAGCAAGACCAGATCGTCGTCTTAGGCGAGGCGCAAACCCCCCTGGGCGCGATCGCGCTGACAACATTCATGACCCACGCCCTGGGACAAATGCGGCAGCCAACCGGCCCGACCCTTGTCCGCTCTGGCACCGAAAAGAGCGAAGCTCACACAGCTTGCGTCCATTCCACCTTAGACGCGAGGACCCTCGTCGCGCCCCTAGCAACGCTGCCCGCCAGCATGAGCGCCAACGACTTCCTTAGCTACCTCCAAACCGGTCAACTGGAAGCCAAAGACTACCAGCGATGCGCTTTGGTAGACCAACGCGGTCGATTCCAAGGCCTACTAGACAGTTGGCACTTATTCTCAACATTGCTGCCACTGCGCGGAGACATAGACTCCCCCTCCCCACCCCTCGCCCCGTTAGCGCCCAACTGGACCGCATTGCTGCAACTGCTCGATAAACTGCCAATTCCCTTAATGCTGCAAACCGGCTTGGGACAAGTTCGCTATCAAAATCGGACGTGGCGCGAGCAGCTCGAGGAAACCCCAGACAGCAACCGCTGGCTGCCCGACGAGACCTCCCAAGGATCGGGTGCCGTCAGCGCTTGGTGTAACTTAACCCCCGACGCGGAAGTCCCCGTTGCCGAAGTCGAACCGTCAAGATTCAGCGAGAGTCATCTCGAACCGCGACAGTCCCTTGCCAACAGTCCCTCCTCGAAACCAAGCGCTTGGCAGTTTGTCAAATTGCCATTGGATTTGTCAATGGATTGGAACGCGCAATCTCCGACATCCCTCGACTCCATTGGCGGAGGAGCCGATATTTTCGGCATTGCCCACTTGCAATCCCCCTGGTGGCTGGTTCTCGCTACCGATATCACCGAGCAGCGACAGTTGTGCAAAGAATTAGCGGCGAAAAATGCCGATTTGGTGCAATTGAATCGGCTCAAAGATGAATTTTTAGCGTGTATCAGCCACGAATTGAAAACGCCCCTCACGGCGGTTTTGGGACTATCGAGCTTGCTCAAAGACCAGAAATTAGGCGAGCTGACGGCGCGCCAAGAACGCTACGCCCAACTGATTTATCAGAGCGGGCGACAGCTCATGACCGTTGTCAACGACCTGCTCGATTTAACGCGCATCGAAGCCGGACAACTCAAACTCAACGTCGAACCGACCCAGATTAAAAGCGTTTGCGATCGCGCCTACGGACAAGCCCAGTCCCACATCGCCCCTCGGCAACCCGAAGAAGCAGCCGAAGCCGTTGGCTTTACCCTCGATATCGAACCGGGTTTAGACCTCATCGTCGCCGACGAATTGCGCTTGCGCCAAATGTTAGTTCACCTCCTTGACAATGCCCTCAAATTCACGCCCGCCGGTGGGGAAGTCGGCCTGAGCGTCAGCCGGTGGGAAGGATGGATTGAATTTACCGTTTGGGATACCGGAATTGGCATTCCCGCAGAGTCGCAACATCTCATTTTTCAGAAATTTCAACAGTTGGAAAGTCCGCTCACTCGTCAGTTTGAAGGGACGGGTTTGGGGTTGGTTCTCACCCAACGCCTCGCCCGCGCCCACGGCGGCGATATTTCGTTTATTTCCAAAGAAGGCGAAGGCAGTCAATTTACGCTGCTGTTGCCGCCTAGTCCTCCGGGGATGGAGTCAACAGGGCAACCGGGCAGCAAGTCTCCTAAAAAGAGGAGTGCGTCGAGTTCGGCTTTGCACCAGCAGCCGTCAAACCCGTTGATTTTAATTGTGGAGGCTGCCCTACAAACCATCGAGCAGCTCAACGACCAATTGCAGAAATTAGGCTATCGCGTTGCGATCGCGCGATCGGGAACTGAAGCGCTGGAAAAAGCCCGGGGGCTGCAACCCCGCGCCATTCTACTCAATCCGGAGATTCCGTTGCTGTCGGGATGGGACGTGCTGACGCTGCTCAAAACCGACGAAACCACGCGCGGTATTCCCGTTGCCATTGCAGCAACCCGCGCGGAACGGGACATTGCCCTGCAAAATGGGGCTGATGGCTTTTTGAGTCTCCCGGTAGAAAAGTCGGACTTGCAGGAGGTGTTGTATGGGTTGGGCGAGAAAACGCAAATGCGCGATCGCGGGCTGACCATTTTGCGACTCAATCCCGAAGGCATCCATTTAGACGACGAAGCGGCTTCATTTTTAGCCGAATTCGACCGCGCCCTGCTCGCGCGATCGCAACAGCTTAATTATCGCATTCTCGCCACCGACGACCTCGAACAAGCCGACAGTCTCGCCCGCGTTTGGCAGCCCGATGTTCTGTTACTCGATGGGTTGGGTTTGGGCGAACCAGGCGCTTACTTGCGATCGCTCCAAAACTACGACCGCATCGCTGCTTTGCCCCTGGTGACCCTCGACCCTAAAATCACCGAAGCCGCCAACCAAGTGAAAGGGCTGTTGGTTTTTCCCTGTTTGGTTTCAACGGACCGCCAGGGCATGAGCGCCTTGTTACAGGTCATCCAAATTGCCACGGGTCTTTCCCACCAACCGCGCATCTTAATCGTCGGTAGCAGTATTGGGGAAGGATGCACCGTCCATAACTCTTCCTTGTCTAAAAGCCGCGAACAATTGCCCCCAAAACCAACGCTTTGCTCTTGCGAGACACCCGAAGTCAGTGGAGGGAGCGAAAAGTCCATTTTTCCCCACGAACGCCACGGAACCGCAGGCGAAGCCGAATTCCTGCAAGCTTTGAGTCAGTATCTCAACCGAGGCGGACTCAAAAGTTTTCTGACCTGTAGTTGGACGGAGGTGTACAGTCAGATTCAGCACCGAGGGGTCGATTTGCTGTTTCTTCATCTTAGTGGGGACGATAGCGCTCTTGAAGCCCAAGCAGCACGAGAATCGCTATTAAAACAACTACGACAACTCTCCCAATTACCTGTCAAACCTCCCGTCCTCGTTCTCGACCGCCGCGACTCCACAGACGAGAGGACGAGTGACGAACTCGATCTCTTACTCGAAGAAGTTGGCACTCGCGTATTGCGCGGCCATTATCATTCTTGTCTCGAGCTACTCGAACAAATTCATTCCTTTTTGCCGGGATAGGTTATGGGTTATGGGTTATGAGTTCAGAGTTATGAGTTCAGAGTTCAGAGTTGGGAGTTATGAGTTGTGGGTTATGGGTTAGGAGTTACGAGTTATGAGTGATGAGTTGGGAGTTATGAGTCCGCCAGTTCGACGCGATGAGCGATGAGTTTTGAGGAGTAGGTTATTAATTTTTAATTTTTAATTAATACAATGTGGAATAAAATTGCTGCTGAAATTAGTCGCGCTACGGGAACGTCCTTTGAAGTGAAAGATCGCCGTTCGGTAAGCGGCGGATGTATTAATCAAGGTTACTCCATAACCGACGGCGATCGCGCCTACTTTGTCAAGCTCAATCAAGCTTCGCAAGTCGCAATGTTTGAAGCCGAAGCCTTGGGACTCGAGCAAATGTATCAAACCCAGACCATTCGCGTTCCCCAGCCGATTTGTTGGGGAGTTAGCGATCGCTCTAGTTATATCGCGATGGAATGGCTGGAATTTGAGCGCGGTGGCAGTCAGGCGTGGAAAAAAATGGGGCAAAACCTCGCAGCTTTGCACAAGTTTCCGAGTAGGAGTGGGAAGTTTGGTTGGGATCGCAATAATACCATCGGTTCTACACCGCAAGTCAATCCCTGGACGGAAAATTGGAGCGATTTTTTTGCCGAACATCGCATTGGCTATCAGGTGCGTTTGGCGAAGCGTCGCGGCGGTTCCTTTCCCGATACTGGAAGCGCGATCGCGGCGGTGAAGCGATTTTTAGATGACTGGCAACCCCCACCCTCCTTGGTTCACGGCGACTTGTGGTCGGGCAATGCCGCCTGTACGGTGGAAGGAGAACCGGTCATTGTCGATCCGGCTACCTATTGGGGCGATCGCGAGGTGGACTTGGCAATGACGGAATTATTTGGCGGGTTTCCCGCAGCATTTTATCGCGGTTATAACGATGTTTGGCCTCTTGATGAGGGCTATCAAGAGCGTAAAACACTTTACAATCTCTACCATATTTTAAATCATTTTAACCTATTTGGCGGCGGTTACGAGGCGCAGGCGCGGCGAATGCTCGATCGGGTTACTGGTCATTAGTCATCGGTCATTGGTTATACTGGACTCGCACACTTTTGAATAATTCCATTTTCGAGTAATTTTAATATTACAAGGTTTTAAAACTCAAATAAAAACGCTATAGTGGTTCAGCATAAAGCCATTATTAAAGACTTGGTTTGCCACCAAATCGAACCGTCTCAGAGCTTCTACCCGACCAAACAGCGGCAATCCCACACCGATCGCAACGGGGTTAACTTTCAACATCAACTCGTCGATTTCCGAATAAAGCGCCGATGCCAGTTCTGCGCCGCCGCACAGCCAAATATCGAGTCCGTCTTCCTGTTTAAGCTGACGAATCGTCCCGATAGCATCCTCGCGTACCAGTTCGACAGCCGCATCTGGTTGGTCTGACATCGTGTGCGAGAATACGATCTGCCGCATTTGCGGGTACGGATTGCGAATGCCAACGTTCGTACCCACTTCGTAGGTTCGCCGTCCCATTACAACTATGTCGAAATGTTTATTGGTTCGGGTAACGCCGAGTTCGTTTTGCAGGTGGACGGGAATGGTTTCAGGAAATTCGGAGACTAAGTATGCCAAGTGTTCGCCCTCGGTAGGGAAGAAATCGAAACGACCATCCTCGCGTGCAATAAAACCGTCAACAGTACACGCAATGTAATAAATAAGTTTTCGCATTGTTAATTCTTTATTGACTTATTTGCACCTATTGTTAACGAAACTGGAGGATTTTGCGATCGCTGAATCCAAAATTCCCTTGATAACTTACCACTGCTTGTCTTCGTTGGAACCCATTGAAATGATTAACTTGCGGGTTTTCCTTGCCATAGCACTCGCCCCACCCACGCCGACCATATCATACCTAGCAATAATACAATTATACCTAATGGCGGTATCAAACTCAGCACTCCCATCACTAAGCTTAGATAGCACAAGAAATTAGGGAGCTGCCGACGCTTCAGTCCCGCCCAACCGATTGACAAAAACCATAATCCATCTAAACCGAGTGCTGCTACAGCGAGAATACCGATCGCGCTATTAATTTGGCTGCCCGTAGCCAACCCTTCGCGAGCAAAAGTCGCAGCTTGGGAAATCGCATACAGGCTTAAAATAGTATTAATTAGCAAACATAATGTAGACGCAAAACCAAATCCAGTTGCCACTAAAATAAAGGTTGAACCGCCACGCCACAGTCGGTTTGCTAGTGCTAAAATGAGGACGGTAGAGATGACGACCGAAGCAAATTTAAATCCATCTTGCACAATTAACGGTGCGGGGTTAGAGATTGCTAATTCTGCCAATTTATTTGGGTCTGCCATTGCTGGAAACCCAATCCATGCCACTGCTACGATCAAGGTGGCTACAGCTACAATGACATTGAGAAATGCAGCGAAGGCACCAAGTTTTTGAATCTGAGGCATAATTAACTATCTTTTCTCTTTCTCTATTTTCAGTGCGAACTCAATCCTCTCAAGTCGTGCTAATACCAGATTTTTCTCATCATTAAAACTATTAAGATAGAAATGCGATTTACGCCGATCCATAAACGGGAACAGCCGCACCTCGCACGTCTCCTGCTGCCTCAGACGCGAGAAAAGCGATAACTTTCCCTAACGACTCGGGTTTCACCCAAGATTCTGCATCTTCGTCTCCCATTGCTTCGCGGTTGGCGGGGGTATCGATAACGCTAGGAAGAACACTATTAGCAGTAATATTAGTTCCTTTTGTTTCGTCCGCGATCGCCTTCGTCAAAGCCACAACTCCCGCTTTTGAGGCGCAGTAGGCAGCTAATTGTCCCGAGGGTTGCACCGCACCGCGCGATCCCACCGTGACGATGCGTCCGTAGCCTCGATCGAGCATTTTTGTCAAACAAAATTTGCACGTTAAAAAGGTTGTATTTAAGTTTAGATCGAAATCTTTTTTCCAATCTTCGTAGCTGTATTCGTGGGCTTTTCCCATCGAGAAACCACCTACTAAATGTACCAACGCATCAATGCGCGGCATATCATCCACCAGTTGAGCGACGACTTTCTCCTCGAGCAGGTTTGCTTGTACGAAGCGAATGCGATCGCGATCGGAAGCCGAAATTTGCTCTCCCAGGCGTTCGACTTCCGATTCAGTAATATAAGTAATAGTTAACTCGGCTTTTTGAGCGAGGAAAACTTTAACAACGCCGACTCCTAAGCCTCCCGTTCCACCTGCGAGCAATATTTGTTGTCCTTCCAACATGGCGCTTTTCCCCTTAGTCTCACTTAAACACTTTAACTACTATGCCGGAATATCGGACACTTGTAAACCGTCTCATTGACGAATTGCGGACTCGAGTATAGCATTTCTGAATTAAATGTAAACGACAGTCGAATGCCGCCCACTTCGAGCAATTTCTCGTTTGTCCCTCAAATTGGTAAATTCTGGCATTCTGGATTCTTATATTCTGACTTCCTCCGAATTTAGATTTTGCTACAATAAAGTAACCAGTTCCCGAGCCGATCCGCAATTTGTAACGGACAAGAATACCGAGTGAGAAAGTTAGTTGTCAATTTGAAGCCTCTCAATTCTTTATGAATATTGTAACTCTCAAACTAGACACCGTTCGCCTGACAGACGAACAATTTTATGAAATTTGTCAAAATAATCGCGAATTAAAATTTGAACGAACGGCTTTAGGAGATTTAATTGTTATGCCCCCCGTCGGTGGAGAAAGCGGCAATCGAGAAGCTGATTTGATTATTGATTTGGGACTTTGGAATCGGCAAACTTGTCTCGGTTATACCTTCAGTTCTTCGACAATTTTTAAACTCCCCAATGGTGCAGATCGCTCTCCCGATGCCGCCTGGGTTGAAAAGCAACGCTGGGAGAAACTCACCCCCGAACAACGGCGTAAATTTCCCCCCATTGCGCCTGATTTTGTTATCGAGTTGCGCTCTGCAACCGATGATTTACAACAGTTACGCTCCAAAATGCAGGAATATTTGGATGCCGGTGTAAAATTAGGATGGTTGATTAATCCTCAGCAGCAACAAGTCGAAATTTATCGTCCCCAAGAAGAAGTAGAAACGCGCAATCTGCCGACAAGTTTATCGGGAGAGAATATCTTACCTGGATTTAGTTTGAATTTGCCGGTTTATTAAAATCATCCAGCATTCAAGAATGAACTAAGCTAAGTTTCTGCCGTAGTTTGAATCAAGCAAAATTACGGAAATACGTTTTTGCTCATCAAGAAAGTCGAATCGCGCGGGAAAGGAGAAGTCAAGGGATATTCAAGAGAGAAAGCGTGCGCGACAGCGCACACTAAGCACGAATGTTCAATAAATTCTCTTTACTGCTATCGTCCATATCTCTCAAAAACGACAGGCAATTCTTAAATAGAGCTTGCTGAAGAAAGCCCAAAATAACGAAAAAATCATTGATTGTCTTCATTGCCAACCCCAAGGGCGCAGTCAAATCAAACCGAGAATTTACTTAAAAAAAGCCAGAAAAGAATATTTAAAAGTTACCCGTCAACGTCGCCCTTCTCGTAAAGTCAGAGCCGATGCCATTAAAAAATAACTGCAATACACACAAAAGAATATAGGCTACATCGACCAATATATCGCATCGGAAATCTCCTTAACTTGTTTAAAGTCCCGACGGTATAAAAATTGACTAAATATTATTCTCAATCGGTTCGTGTGGATAAAATCTATTGCAATCGAGAGATGGAACAGGGGGTTGACTGATGAGTTGGAGTCATATTAAGCTTGACTCAACTGCCATCTAACTCGTTTTTCATCGACCCGCTTATTGAAGCTTTGTTCAATAAGTTTTTTAGCAAGTCCTATCTTAGAGCGGGATACCGCCCGCGATCGCCATCTTGGGATAAAACTGTTAACCCAAGTCGGAGAGTTGCCCCTTTGACTCAACTACAAAACCAGACGTAGACTTATAACCTTCTACATGATAGTATTTCCCAAGTTAACCTTGCCAACCGTTAAGAAACGGCAAAAAAGCTATCTGAAACAGAGCTAGTGGCGCTTACAAATTGTAACAGCAAATAGTACCAAAAGTACTCGAAAACCTAGTCGGGGAAGTAGAACTTCTCAGCGGCAGAGGGGTCTTGTTTGTAGAACGGATTTTGAGTTATTTGGTAAATAATATGAAAAGTCATCCAGAAGTGTGCATCGCTATCCTAGATGGTCCTGTCGATTGTACCCATCCCTGTTTTCAAGGAGCTAATCTCACCACTTTACCCACTCTTGTTCCCGAATCTATCCGTCAGGATGGGGCCATGTCTGGTCATGGCACTCACGTCGCCAGCATTATTTTCGGGCAGCCTGAAAGTGACATTTCTGGAATCGCGCCTCAGTGCCGGGGGTTGCTTATCCCCATCTTCCCAGACGATCGCTGTAGCGCCACCCAACTGGATATGGCCCGCGCCATCGAGCAAGCCGCCAATGCCGGGGCCCACGTCATTAATATCAGCGGCGGTCAGCTTACAGACTTTGGCGAAGCTGAAGGCTGGCTAGAAAATGCTATTCGCCTCTGTCAGGAACGCAACGTCCTGTTGGTGGCAGCCGCCGGAAACGACGGTTGCGAGTGCCTGCACGTCCCCGCTGCCCTGCCCGCTGCCCTGGCAGTCGGTGCGATGGATGTCCAAGGGCGACCGCTAGACTTCAGCAACTGGGGGGCGAAATATCAAGCCCAAGGCATTCTCGCCCCCGGCGAGCAAATTTTGGGTGCAAAACCGGGTGGTGGCACCGAACGGCTCAACGGCACTAGCTTTGCCGCGCCCATCATATCCGGGGCTGCTGCCCTATTGCTGAGCTTGCAAGTCGAGCGCGGTGAAACCCCCGACCCAGCTCGCGTCCGCCAAGTCTTATTGCAAAGCGCCCTGCCCTGCAATGTAGACCTGCCTGCCGATACCCAGCGATGTCTGGCAGGCAAACTCAATCTCGCTGGAGCCATAACCTTACTCACTGGAGGAAATATGTCCCAACAACCAGAAACCGTGACTGCTGGCGTAGAACCTTCTGGCGGCTGTGGCTGCGGTGGCAGCGTTTCTGCACCCGATTTAGCCCAACCCCAAGAGGAGCGACAACCTGGTGCTGCCGAACCCCGTTCTGAAGCAGTAGCAACTCCCAGCACTGCCGTTCCACCGTCTACCTCAACCCCAACCCAAAACCCTGCCATGACCCCTGCCAACGCCATTACCCCCAGCCAAGCCCCCAGCGAACTGGCATCGAGCCAACTGGTTTACGCCCTCGGAACTCTGGGCTACGACTTCGGCTCCGAAGCCCGCCGCGATACCTTCAAGCAGTTAATGCCGCCCTTTAATATTGGGGAAACGATGGTTCCGGCAAATCCCTACGATGCCCGTCAGATGGTGGATTACCTGGCTAGTGATATTTCCGAAGCCCGGTCTTTGATTTGGACGCTCAACATCGAGCTAACCCCGGTTTACGCCATCGAACCCAAAGGTCCCTTCGCCCGCGAAGCCTATCTAGCGCTACAAGAACTCCTCGCGGGGCAAATTCAGCCGGAAATCGACGACGACTACATCGAGCGGGTCAGCATTCCCGGCTTACTAACGGGTCGCACTGTCAAACTCTTTTCTGGACAGGTTGTACCGGTCATCGAACCCCAAAGCACTCGCGGTCTCTACGGTTGGAAGGTCAACAGCCTGGTAAATGCAGCCTTCGCGACGGTACAAGCGGCAGAAGGTGAGGCCGATCGCGATGCCATGAGCCGTACCCTAAGTAGTTTCCTCAACCGGGTCTACTACGACCTCCGCAACCTGGGGACGACTTCTCAAGACCGCGCCCTCAATTTCTCTGTTACGAACGCCTTCCAAGCGGCTTCGACCTTTAGCCAAGCCGTCGCCCAAGGGATGGAACTCGACAGCATCACCGTCGAGAAGAGTCCCTTCTGCCGGATGGATAGCGACTGCTGGGATGTGAAGCTGAAGTTCTTCGACCCGGAAAACAGCCGCCGCGCCAAGAAGATCTTCCGCTTCACCATCGATGTCAGCGATTTGATTCCGGTGACATTGGGCGAAGTGAAGTCTTGGTCGTCGCCGTATTAGGAGACCTTGGGGACTGGGAGAAATTCTATACGTTCTCCCTTTCTCACCGTTGCTCCCCATTTCCCTTGCCCCCATTCCCACTACCCAGCAATAAACCATGACCCAACCCAAACAAGCTCCCCCTGTCCAACGCCCCCACTTTGTCCAACCCGCAAGCTGCGTTGATGTGGAAAACGGCGATCTCGAAAGCCTCGTTCATATCCGCATGGACTTGCTCCACGGAGCCAACTACAACGACCCCGCTGTCTTTGCCCAGCGCAGCTACAACCAAGTGATGCACTCCGGTTTTGGCGGTTTCGGTCGGCGGTTCTAACCCTAAGAACTATTGCCCCCTTCCAACCCCAGGAACAACACTATGACTCAAACCGAAACCCTCTGGCAAATTGGTCAACCCGGTCGAGCGGGAAAAGAGTTCGTGCAGGCCGGAGGCTGGCAAGCGGAGTTCACCTACACCGTCGGGACTGATGCCGACCCCATCGGCGCGCCCACAATGCCGCCGCTACTGGTTGTCCCCAGTCGCAAAGCCAAACCTAAGCGCGGCAAAAAGCAACTCTTTGCCACCAACAAGCTCAATATCTGCTTCACCTTAGCTCGCGACTATGCCCCCCAAGAACTGACGCTGTTTTACGACTTCTTTGGCTCCGAAACCGATACCCTCACCTTAGATAAAAAACCCTTAGCGGAAATTTCAGGCGTAGGGGAAGGCAAACTCAAGCGGAATCAAATTCCCCTGACCGCGTTAGCTGCAGGCGAGCATACCTTAACCCTGACGACAGCCGGGGGAGCCGGAGACGGTGCCCACTGGATAGACTATTTCAAGCTCGATGGTGTCGTCGCTCCTACCCCTGTTCCACAATCAACTAAAACCATGCCAGCCAAGAAGCAAACCCCCCAAGCCCAGCCTGCTGCCCAGCCAACTCCAGACGCTGAGGCTTCCAAGTCTTATCTCCCCACTACCCAGACGGGGCTACAAGACTATTCCTACTGGTGGGCCTACGCGCGGGAAAACGCCAAAACCACTAAGCCCAACGCGAAAAACTTTCGGCGCGGGCGGATTTGGGCTTGACATTAGTAAGAATTTGTGCGGAAGCCCACCGCTACAGGGCAGCACAACCAGTCTTTTTCTCAACAGAAAAAGGGACTTACCGCCCTAAGCGGTTCAACTGTAAACCAACGAAATGAGGAAAACTCAAATGAATAAGAAGACTATCACCCCCAACCCCAAACAGCCCGTGGAGCGCAAGCCTGCGGGTCAACTGCCGAACATCCTCGCTGAACTGAGTGAAGAGAGCCTCGGCTCGGGCTCCCAAGCTCAAGAATACAATGGTCCTTTTTTTGTATGTTTTTGTTCCTACGATGGGGACGACGAGTAGCCGCGGCTAGTCTATCACAAAGCCTTTGGTACCTCAAACTGCTTGTGGGGACTGCCAAGGCGCTTGGTTCGCGCCCGATGAATTGACGGGCAACCGTTGAGACTTTGGGGCTTAACCTTACCACCGCACGTACCGCCGAAATGTGGTCAGACCCACCAACCGAGCCCAGCTCAACAACGGGACACCAAAAACCAACTAACTTGAGGAAAACTCAAATGAACAAGAAGACCATTACTCCCAACCCCCAACAGCCCGTAGACCGCAAGCCTACTGGGCAACTCCCCAACGCCTTGGCTGAGCTGAGCGAAGCCGCACTGTCCGGTTCGGGTGACTCCCTGTCCAGCGGTGCACAGGCTGCTGGATTGTGTATGTGCTCTCCGCCTCCGTATATTTGTTCCTATGATGGCGGGGACGACGAGTAGCTGCTCCGAGTCTATCACAAAGCCTTTGGTGCCTCAAACTTCTCGTGAGGACTGCCAGGGCCCTTGGTTCGCGCCCGATGAATTGACAGGCAACCGTTGAGACTTCGGGGCTTTCAGTTACCACCGCACGTACCGCCGAAATGTGGTTAGACCCACCAACCGAGCCCAGCTCAACAACGGGACACCAAAAACCAACTAACTTGAGGAAAACTCAAATGAACAAGAAGACTATCACCCCCAACCCCAAACAGCCCGTGGAGCGCAAGCCTGCCGGTCAACTGCCGAACATCCTCGCCGAACTGAGCGAAGCTGCACTGTCCGGCGGTGCACAGGCGTGTCCGGCTGGGCTTGTCGGGACTATGATGTTCGACATATGTTCCTATGATGGCGGGGACGACGAGTAGTCGCGGTTGATTTTACCACAGCCCAAATCGATCTTCAAATCGGCTGTGGGGTCAGCCAGGGCACTTGGTTCGCGCCCGATGAATTGACGGGCAACCGTTGAGACTTCGGGGCTTTCAGTTACCTGGCACGGCGGGGAAGAGGGAGCAATTCCTCCTCCCCGCTTCCCCCGACCCCGACGCTCAACTTTCATTCCGGCTAATAACCGATTGCCCCAATGACACTTTTTCGCGGTCTTGCTTTTGGTTTTATAGCGGTTGCAAAACCCCCGATATTTTCGAGCGCAATCCTCCAAGGTTGCTCCCAACTGCAAGAAAGCCGGATGCCACTGGGTCAAGCCATCTGAGGTGAGTTTTTCATATGCACAGGGCATAAAGTCGGAAATTAAGTATCTAGCCAAAATTAATTACACATAGCAATTCTTGAGAACTGAGGTACAGCGGGAGTTTTGGGCGAGTGTCATAAGTAATCTATTTTGTGTAAGTGCTTAAACTTGTTCAATGCCCGTTTGATGGCATAAAGAAACACCTCCCGACAGTCTCGACGACTCAGCTTAAACTCGCGATTGTTGTACCGCGCTGTGACGTGGTAAGCGTATCCGGTTTTGAGAGTTCTCGGTTTTCTCGGCATCTCGATCGTTAATATTGTTCGTTCAATAAAATGGAATTTCAAATTAAACCCCACTACCATATCGAAATCCTCGAACCCAAACAGGTTTACCTCCTGGGCGAACAAGAAAACCACGCCCTCACCGGACAGCTTTATTGCCAAATTTTGCCCTTCCTCGACGGTCAGCACACCCGCGAGCAAATCGCCGAAAAACTCAACGGCGAAGTCCCCCTGGATTACATTGATTTTGTCCTTAACCGCCTGAACGAAAAGGGTTACATCACTGAAGCTGCCCCGAGCCTCCCCCCCGAAGTCGCCGCCTTCTGGAGCGAACTGGGCATTGCACCTGCCGAAGCTGCCCGAGCCCTACAGCAGCCCGTCGCTATCAAAACGGTCGGCACTCGCATCGGTCGAGATATGGTGGATATCCTGGCTACGGCACTACAGGATTTGGGCATTCCCATCCAGCCTGCTCGTGCCTCCGATGCGACCCTCACCGTCGCCCTCACCGACGACTATTTGCATCCCGACCTCGCCGCCCTCAACCAACAACAACTCCAAAGCGAACGACCTTGGCTGCTGGTTAAACCCCTTGGTAGCGTCCTCTGGATTGGTCCCGTTTTCACGCCCGGTGAAACCGGTTGCTGGCACTGCCTCGCCCAACGCTTGGAAGGCAATCGGGAAGTGGAAGCCTCCGTGCAGCGGCAAAAACAAGCATCAGCCCAGAACAACGGCAAAACAGCCCACTCCACCAACAGCTATCTCCCCACCGCCCGCGCCGTTTTGCCGTCAACCGTGCAAACTGGCTTGCAGTTCGCCGCCACTGAAATCGCTAAGCACCTCGTGTTTACGGCTGCCTCGACTCCTTCTGCCACCCCACTGCCCAACCTCAACGGTAAACTCCTCACCCTCAATTACCGTACCCTCGACTTTAAGACCCATACCCTCAGCCGCCGTCCCCAATGTCCCACCTGCGGCGACCCGGCACTCCTGCACCAACGCGGCTTTGAATCCGTCGCCCTCGAATCGCGCCAGAAACACTTCACCCGCGATGGCGGACACCGCGCTCGGACACCGCAAGAAACCATCCAAAAATACGAGCATCTGATTAGTTCCATTACCGGCGTTGTCACCGAACTGGTACGCATCACCGACCCGGCGAATCCGTTGGTGCATACCTACCAGGCGGGTCATGCCTTTGGCGAGGCGATGTCGTTGCGGGGATTACGCAGTAACCTCAAACACAAAAGTTCTGGGAAGGGCAAAACTGACAGTCAATCCCGCGCCAGTGGATTTTGTGAAGCGGTGGAACGCTACTCCGGTATTTATCAAGGGGACGAACCCCGCAAACAGGCGACCTTTGCTGAATTGGGCGAGCTGGCAATCAATCCTGAAGATTGCCTCTGCATCAGCGAGACTCAGTATGCTAATCGCAAAGCAATCAACGAAAACCGCCAAGCCGCTCACGATTGGATTCCGACGCGATTTGACCCGGAGCAAAGGATTGATTGGACACCGGTTTGGTCGCTGACGGAGCAACGGCACAAATACTTGCCCACCTCGTTTTGTTATTACAACTACCCAATGCCAAAGGGTCAGCGATTTTGCAAAGCGGACTCGAACGGGAACGCGGCGGGTAACACCCTGGAAGAGGCGATTTTGCAGGGCTTTATGGAACTGGTGGAGCGGGACAGCGTGGCGCTGTGGTGGTACAACCGCTTGCGCCGTCCGGCGGTGGATTTGACCAGTTTTGACGAGCCGTATTTTCTGGAGTTGCAGCAATATTACACCGAAAATAACCGGGAACTGTGGGTGTTAGACCTGACTGCCGACCTGGGGATTCCGGCTTTTGCTGGGGTGTCGCGCCGCACGGTGGGCGACTCCGAGCGGCTCATACTCGGCTTTGGGGCGCACCTCGACCCGACTATTGCCATTCTTCGCGCTCTGACGGAGGTGAACCAGTTGGGTTTAGAGCTGGACAAAGTGCCAGACGACCAGCTCGATGGCGATGCGAAACTTTGGTTGCTAGAAGCGACCTTAGACAATCAGCCCTATTTAGCCCCCGATTCAACTCAACCCTTGAAAACCGTCAGCGACTACCCAAAACGCTGGGGCGATGATATTCGAGACGATGTAATGACCTGTATGGAAATTGTCAAACAAGGGGGATTGGAAACTCTTATACTCGACCAAACCCGACCGGATATTGGCTTGAATGTGGTCAAAGTGATTGTGCCGGGAATGCGGCATTTTTGGTCGCGCTTTGGGTCGGGGCGGTTGTATGACGTGCCGGTGACGTTGGGGTGGCGGAAAACGCCCACACCAGAAGCGGAAATGAACCCGATGGCAATGCCATTTTAATCGTAAAAGTTTTCGTGCTTTGCCTATCGCTACAGGGCAGCACAGCCAGTCTTTTTCCAACGAAAAAGGGACTGACCGCCCGAAGCGGTTTAACCATAAACCAACCAATTGAGGTAACTCAAATGAACAAGAAAACCATTAGCCCCAACCCCCAACAGCCCGTAGAGCGCAAGCCTGCGGGTCAACTGCCTACGGCTTTGGCTGAACTGGCAGAAGCGGCACTTTCTGATGCAGCTCTCCCTGCCGACTTTCAGCACCAAGTCGTTCTGGGTATGTGTCTGTGTTCCTATGATGGGGATGATGACTAAAAAGTGCTGTTTTAGAACGACCCTAGTACTCTAAGTCCAAACGAGGAGACTTGGTAACTGAGGGGCATGGGGGAGATTTCGATTAAGATTCATCATTTCTCTTGCCCTTCTCGTTTCCTCTCTCCTCGCTCTTGTGAGACTGATGGCTAACTGTTACCCCGTCTCTGCAAGCGTTTAATCCGTTGCTGGATCTCTATTAAAATTTCATGCACTTTGTTACGATCGCGGGTGAGTAGGTAAACTGACAAAATGTTAAGGAGGGGTTCGAGAATTCCTGCCACCATTACTCAACATTCTCATCGTTACTGCTTCTATTATCTCCAAATTATGCCAGTTCCTACCTTCACCGTTGCCCTCAACCCCACCGTTCAAGTCACCCCTTCAGAGGAGCAGTACAAGTTACAAGGCCTCGAACCGACCGCAGGGGCGATCGCGCTAGACACGTATACCGGTCTGGCCCAAGGCATCGCACGGTTGCAACAAGGGGAGACCACTGATGCAGCATTGGTCGATGGGTTGAGCATTGAAGCGGGGCAAGATGCAGGGGCTTCCTTTGCGGCGACGTTGCAACAGTTGGATGCCCAAGGCTGGTTGACCTATAGTGTGCTACCCCTGGCGATCGCGGAACCGATGGTAAATTCCGCCACCCTCGACCTCGATATACCCTACTGGAGTCAAGCGAACGTCAGCCTGTCGCGCTTTGCCTACCAGCGCAGCCACGAAGGGGGCATGGTGCTAGAGTCGCCGTTGTCGAAATTTCGGATTAAGCTAACCGACTGGCGAGCGGGCGCGATTCTAGCGCAACTCGCCCAGCCTCAATCCCTGCGCCGGGTCGCGCCCCCGCCACAAATCGGCCCGGAAACCGCTTATCAATTCCTCAACCTGCTCTGGGCCGCGGGCTTTTTAAGCCTAGAAGCCGCCGAAGCCCCAGAACTAAAACTGTGGGAATTTCACAATCTGCTGTTTCACAGCCGCAGCCGCCAGGGTCGCCACGACTACGCAACGGGCGATATTGCTAGCGGTTTGGAAGTGTGGGATGAGTTTCCGGCGGTCAAGCCGCCGATGAGCGGGCAAATTGTCCCCCTGCCTCAATTCAGTATTGATGCCATTCGCCAGCGAGATCGAACCCTCACCACTGCCCTTGAGAAACGCGCCTCGATTCGGGACTATGACGAAAACCATCCCATCACCATCGAGCAACTGAGCGAACTGCTCTACCGCACCGCCCGCGTTAAAGAAATTTATACTCAGGATGCAGAACAGCAAGAACTGCTCAAAGCGGAATACGGGGAAGATTTCGACTGGGGCGAAATCAGCCGTCGCCCCTATCCCTGCGGTGGTGGGATGTACGAACTGGAAATTTATCCCGTGGTGCGTCGTTGTGAAGGAGTAAAACCAGGACTGTACCACTACGACCCGCTCAATCATCAACTGGCTCAAATTGACGCGGCGGAAGCCGATATCCAAGCCCTGATTAAAGATGCTCATCAGTCCAGCGGCGAACAGGGTGTTCCTCAAGTTCTGCTCGTCGTTACGGCTCGCTTCGGACGGCTGTTTCGTAAGTATCGCTCGCTAGCCTATGCCTTAGTTCTCAAGCACGTGGGTGTTTTGTATCAAAACCTCTATTTAGTGGCGACAAATATGGGACTTGCACCCTGTTCGCTGGGGGCAGGAGATAGCGATCGCTTTGGTCGGGCAACGGGTTTGGATTATGTGGTGGAATCCTCGGTGGGTGAATTTATGCTGGGGTCGTTGCCGACGGGCGATGTGACTGTCAGTGGTGCAGCGAATTTGGCAACCCAGGACGTTGGCGATCGCGAACCCACTATTGAACCCACTATTGAACCCGCTGTTGAAGTCAGCGCGATCGGTCAAGGGGACGCGATCGCGCAGCACAATCCGGTTGAGTTGGCAGATGCGATCGCGCCGAGTGAAGCGAACCGTGAAGTTAACCCAGACTCTGTTGAAACGGTGGATGGAATAGAAGCAACGGAAACAGAAACTGAGGATGCAGCCGCATTACCGTCCTCTGTAGCTTCTACAGCCAAACATCCCCACGACCTCGACGATCGCATCCCCGGACTTGCAGATTTGCGCGATCGCACTCTTGGCGACCCCCGCATCACCATCGTCATTCTCGACGGCAATCCCGACCATACTCTCTCCTGCTTTGAGGGCGCGGAAATTTCCAAAGTATTCCCCTACTGGCACGAACCAACCGAGCCTGTCCCCACAGAGGCTTATGTGAAGTTTCAGGCGATCGACAATAACGACGACCTCGACAAAGACCAAAAAGCCGAAGCTCAAAAAGCTGCCTTTCCCGACCCCCTGCTCAAGCGCATCCACGGCGATAACCACGCTTGCCACATCACCAGCACCATCGTCGGGCAAGAAAACACGCCTTCGCCGGGACTCGCCCCCCGCTGCCGTGTCATTAATGTTCCCCTCAACACAACAGGAACGGATGAAGAGTTTATCTCACCCCTAAATCTCGCTCGTGCCTTTGAACTGGCGTTAGATTTAGGGGCCAACATCATCCACTGTGCCGCCTGTCGCCCCACCCAAACGGGAGAAGGAGAAGAACTCCTGCTGCAAGCCCTGAAGAAGTGCCAGGACAACAATATCCTCATCGTCGCTCCTGCGGGTAACAACAAAGGCGAATGCTGGTGTATGCCCGCCTCCCTGCCAGGGGTGCTGTCTGTAGGAGCTTTAAAGCCTGACGGTACGCCCTACAAGTTTAGTAACTGGGGTGGTAACAACGAACTAGAAGGCATTATGGCCCCGGGGGGCGAAATCCTCGGCGCTCAACCCGCCAACGAAGAACCCGTGCGCCTGAAAGGAACTAGCATGGCGGCTCCGGTGATGACGGGGCTATGCGGGTTGCTGGTGAGTCTGCAACTGCAACAGGGTAAACCCATCGATACAGAGGCGGTGCGGGCGGCGCTGCTCAATACGGCGATTCCCTGCACGGCAGAGGACACCGACGAACCAGAACGGTGTCTGCGGGGTAAAGTCAATCTCCCTGGAGCAATGGCGCTTTTGTTCGGGTCTTCGGTGACGATTTCGTTTGCGGGCGATCGCGTGGGTCGAACGGAGCATCACGCCATTGAAGTGAGTGGTGTGGGCGATCGCGCTGGTGTTGAAACTTCTGTCTTAGACTCGAACACAGCCGCAATTCAAACGACGGCGGCATCTTTAGATTCTTCTGGTGTTGAGAACAGTTCGTCACCTACACCTTTAGTCGCGATCGCCTCCGATGCTCTTCCGTCCCCCACTTCCATAGAACCTTCCCATATCCAACCGAGTACCGCTCACTCCGGTCATGTTTATGCCCTTGGTACCATTGGCTACGACTTTGGCGATGAGGGCCGACGGGACACCTTCAAACAAAAGATGGCTCCGGTCAACCTGAACGGTGTCATGGTTCCGCCCGATCCCTACGATGCTCGTCAGATGGTGGAGCATTTGGACAATAACCCCGATGAGGCTCACTCTCTTATTTGGACGCTGAACCTCGACCAAAACGCGCTCTATGCCCTCGATCCGAAAGGACCCTTTGCCAGTGACATTTACGAAATGTTTTTGTTGATGCTTAACGGGCAGCTAGAGCCGGAGAGTAGTGCTGAATTTATCGAACGTATCAGCATTCCGGGGCGGCAAACCACCCGTACTGTCGAACTCTTTTCGGGGGAAGTGGTGCCTGTCCTCAATGTGCGTAATCCACGGGGGATGTACGGCTGGAATGTCAATGCCTTGGCGAACGCGGCGTTAGCAACGACTGCGCTGGAGGGGACAGAGGCAAGCTTGCTGCGAGAAGGGTTAGCTGCCTTTTTAAATCGGGTTTACCACGACTTACGGAATGTGGGGCAGACTTCACGCGATCGCGCTCTCAATTTTGCAGTGACAAATACTTTCCAAGCGGCTTCTACCTTTGCCGATGCGATCGCCTCAGATCGACGACTGGATACGATTGAGGTCGAGAAAAGCCCCTACTGCCGATTGAATAGCGACTGCTGGGATGTGCTACTCACCTTCTTCGATCCAGAAAATGGACGGCGATCGCGTCAGGTGTTCCGCTTTACGATCGATGTGGCAGATAGTATGCCAGTAACAGTGGGCAGCATCAAACGTTGGTCTATTTCCGGCAAGATTCATTAAGTACAAGTTGGCGTTACTCTGAGATAATACCAAAAATCTAAAGTCCTGTCCCACGGTATCCTTCGTCGATGAGTATTGCGATCGCTACAAAGATTTATTTCCCGAAGTGAGAAGCTATGAGCTAGGGGCGACAGCCCCGCGCTCTACCCGACAGGGTGAGCGTCACCGAAGGATAGCCCGACAATTTAATGTTTTAGTTAAATGGGGAAATTCTGTCCTTAAACAACGGCTAGTTACAGATTTGATGTTTCCAACAAATTTGGGCAGTTCTAATTAGCGATGCTTACCTCTTACCAGTACCTTTTAAAGCCGAATTACGAACAGCGTTGTCGTTTGACTCGTTGGCTTGATATGTTGCGCTGTCAGTATAACTGGTTGCTAGCACAACGGTTTGACTGGTGGGAGATGAATCGTGCTGCGGTTAATACCTGTCCTTTGACCTGTAGTATTGCCGAACCCAAAGAGCAGCCAGAATACTACAGCCAGAAGCGTTCCTTAGTACAGCTAAAGCAGGAGCGACCTTGGTACAAGGACATCCACGCTCACGTACTTCAGGATGTCGTTAAGCGGGTCGATCTAGCCTTTAAACGATTCCTGAAGGGAGATAGCAATGGGAAGCGTAGTGGTAAACCCCGATTCAAGGGGAAGAATCGCTACAGGACAATGGCATTCCCGTCAATCAAAACTGACTGCATACAAGGAAACCGAATTGTTTTCCCTAAATTGGGAGAAATCAAATTCATTGAGCATCGCCCCATCCCTGAAGGATTCAAGGTGAAGCGGGCGTTGATTACCAAAAAGGCTGATGGTTGGTATGTTACCTTAACCCTAGAAGACAAGTCTGTTCCTAATACTCCAACTATAGACATTCAGCCAACAGAAGATAATAGTATTGGTGTGGACGCAGGATTGGAGTATTTGGGTGCTTGTTCTAACGGGACTCTGATTGAGCCACCAAAGTTCTACCGCCAAGCCGAAGATATCTTGGGGAAACTCCAAGTCAAAAGAGAGTTAAGAGTAAAGGGGTCTAAGGCAAGACGAAAACTTAACCAACGAATTGCTAGACTGCATCAGCGGGTTGCAAGGGCTAGGAAGCAATGGCACTATGAAGTAGCTGGGCAACTTCTCGACAAAGCGAATGTAGTTTTTGTTGAAGACCTTAAGGTTTCTAACCTGGCTTGTCGCAACAAGCCTAAACAAGATGACATTGGGAACTTTCTTCCCAATGGTCAATGTGCTAAATCAGGCTTAAACAAAAGTTTCGCTGATGCAGGGATAGCAAGATTCCTCAATGAAATACTGCCTTACAAAGCCGAAAAAGCGCACCGCCCGCGCCGAGGTTTCCTCGGCATCAGGACGGAGCAAGAACGCGAAGTCTCGGAAACGGGATGGAGAAGCCCGCGCTCATCCGTAGGATGAGCGTCGGGAGTATGTCACTGCTTCAAACACTTACATTACCAATTGGGTGAATCAAGGCTACGATTTCGGATAAATTGTCTCTAAATCCTCAACACTCGCAACATTCGATCGCGCGAGCGCCTTCTGACTCCGCTTGAGCAAACCCGCCAACACTTGCCCCGGTCCCACTTCCACCGCCTTTTCTACGCCTAATTCGGGCAATTGGAGCGTAATTTCGCGCCACCGCACCGAACCGGTCATTTGTTGCCCGAGGCGTTGTTTCAATTGCGCTCCATCTTGACTGGGTGTGGGTTCTGCGTTGGAAAGGACGGGAATGGACGCATCGTTAAACGCCACTGAAGCTAACACCCCTTCAAATTCCCGCGCTGCTTCAGCCATTAACGGCGAATGAAATGCCCCCGAAACATTCAAGGCAACGGCTCGTTTTGTTTTAACTTGGGACAAAACGCCATCGACGGCTTCTGGCGTTCCCGAAATGACAACTTGTGCGTCGCTGTTGTCATTTGCAAGCACAACACCATCCGTTTTGTCAATAGCTTCTTGTAATTTTTTCCGGTCGAATCCGATCGCGGCGACCATTTTCCCCCCTTCCGCCCCATCCATTAACTCGGCGCGGCGCTTGACAAGATTCAATCCCGACTCAAAATCAAAAACCCCGGCAGCGTAGAGAGCGACATATTCTCCCAAACTATGACCGGCGACAACATCGGGTTTTTGTCCCCGTTCTGCGAGCAAATCCACTAAAATCGATTCGATCGCGTATAAACAAGGTTGGGTGTAGAGCGTTCGCGCCAGTTGACTTTCCTCGCCCTGACAGACATCGAGAATAGACCACCCTAAAATTTGTTCGGCGCGATCGAATTTGGCGCGCGCTGCGGGGAGTTCTTTAAGGTCAACTCCCATACCGACAGTTTGAGAACCTTGTCCGGGAAATAGCCAAGCTGTTTTAGTCATGGGTCATTAGGCAGTGGGCAGTGGGCAGTGGGGAGATAGGGCAACAGAAGTAGGAAAGATTTGCTGTTGACTGATTACGGTTGACTGTTTACCGGTCGCTGGTTGGCACGAGGTATGAGGCATGGGATTAAATCAATGTTAGTTGACAAATGACAAAGAATTCACAACCCACAACTCATAACTCATAACTCATAACTCATTTCCCCCATCGGAAAATAGCCGCGCCCCAAGTCAAACCCGCGCCAAATCCCGACGATGCCACAATATCGCCCGGTTTAACTTTACCCGATCGCACGGCTTCATCAAGGGCAATGGGAATCGAAGCGGCGGACGTATTGCCGTATTGGGCAAGATTGCTCAACACCTTGTCGCTGGGAATCTTCAACCGTTGGGCGACGGCATCCATAATCCGTTGATTGGCTTGGTGGAGAAGCAACCAATCGATATCCTCGGCGCTGAGGTTGGCGCGAAACATGGCTTTGGAAATAATTTCGGGGACTTTCGCCACGGCAAAACGATAGACTTCTCTACCATTCATGGTAATGGGCTGATACGTTCCCGACTCCACCGCCACGTCGTTCACCAAAGGACGGGGGTCTCCTTTGTAAGCCAAATTGAGACAATTATTTTGACTGCCATCGCTGGCTAATTCAAAACCCAGCAAGCGATCGCCATCGCTCGTCCCTTGAATAACAACCGCTCCCGCACCGTCCCCAAAGAGAACGCAGGTAGCGCGGTCGTCCCAATCGACCCAGCGCGATAAAACGTCCGCCCCTATCAATAAAATATTGCGATATACGCCCGTATAGATAAACTGAGCGGCGGTTACTAAGCCAAATACAAAGCCCGAACAAGCCGCCGTGAGGTCGAAGGCTACCGCATTGCGAGCGCCCATCGCGTGGCTAATTTTGACCGCACTGCCGAAGAGATCGTCGGGAGTTGAAGTGGCTAAAATCACCAAATCCAGTTCTTCAGGAGCGATGCCAGCCGCCGCGATCGCATTTTCTCCCGCTCGAGCCGCCAGCGCGCATACCGAGTCGCCCGGACCGGCTAACCGTCGCGTTTCAATGCCCGTGCGCGAGCGAATCCACTCATCTGAGGTGTCAACCCATTGACTGAAATCCCCATTGGCAACAACGCTTTGGGGTGCGGCAGAACCGCTTCCCGCGATCGCAATTCCTGCTTTGAATTGTGTCAAGGCTCTTCTCCATCTTCTAAACTGCTCCCCTGTCTGTTGCGGCGCGCCTCAAAGCGTCTTAAGTTTCAGAATTGGGCTGAGGGCTAGCAACCGACTGAGCCTCATTTTTAGCATAGCTAGCATAATAAGATTGAAGGCGATCGATAACTTGATTGTCGATCGCCTCTTTTGCCAGACGAATGGCATTGAAAATCGAGGGAGCCTGAGAACTGCCATGACTGATAATGCAAACCCCCGCTACGCCCAACAGCAATCCCCCACCGTGTTCGGCGTGGTCGATGCGTTGTTTGATGCGTTTGAGATTCGGTTTCAAAATTGCCGTTCCCAATTGACCTCGCACTCCTTGGGGCAATTCTTCCTTGAGAATTTGCAACAAAATATCGCCCACCCCTTCAGCAAATTTCAGTAAAATATTGCCGACAAAGCCGTCGCAAACAATCGCATCAAACCGTCCTGAAAGAACATCTCTCCCTTCGGCATTGCCAATAAAGGGAATTTCTGGATTCTTTTCCAGGAGTTGATAGGTTCGCAAAGCCAAATCATCGCCCTTGCTCGACTCTTCGCCAATATTGAGCAAGCCGATTTTCGGGTCTTCAACGCCCATGACGCACTGACTGTAAATTCTGCCCATCAGGGCAAATTGCTCCAAATATTTGGGCTTACAGTCCACATTCGCCCCCACGTCGAGGAGAATCACTGATTTTCCCGCAATCAATGTGGGAAACACTGCGCCAATGGCAGGGCGGTCGATGCCTTTGAGACGGCCCAGGCGGAGCAAACCGGCAGCCATTGCCGCGCCCGAGTGACCGGCTGACACGACGGCTCCCGCTTGCTGTTTTTTCACCAAATCCATCGCCACATTAATGGAAGCTTTGGGTTTGCGCCGAAGTCCCGTTAGGGGTTCTTCGTCCATCGAAATCACATCCTCAGCCGGGACAATTTCGAGACTTTTCGAGGTTGGGTGACGAGCGAGCCAGGGTTCGATCTGGGGGGGATCGCCCACCAGAAGCACTTCAACGTCTAGCTCTTCGGAAGCTCTAATAGCTCCCGCCACAATTTCGGCAGGGGCTCGGTCCCCTCCCATAGCGTCAACTGCAATTCTTTCGCGCGTCGATCTCATCGATCCGTCTTGAATAGAAGCCTTAAAGATTTTATCAGAAGCTTTTGCCGCAATTGTAACGTTTTGCGGCCGCAAGTGGGAATTTTGATGAGTTCAGAGTGATGAGTTCTGGGTTCAGAGTGATGGGTTCTGGGTTCAGAGTGATGGGTTTTGGGTTTTATCTGAAATCTCCCAATAAATGCTACAGACCTTTCTCCCCCTGCTCCCCTGCTCCCCCTGCTCCCCCTGCTCCCCTGCTCCCCATCTCCCCCTCACCTGCCGAGTTTGGCACTCAATTCTCCCTTGATGCGGTTGAGGATGGAAGTTTCGTCGAGGGTTTCGAGTTACGCGATCGCGATCGCCGCCAAAACCTATCTCGCCAACGGCGCATCCTGGGGACCCGAAGGCCCCAAAGCCGTCGTCGCGCGCATCCTCGACTCCCTCGAC
>JAXHVQ010000080.1:0-27475 GCA_034189065.1 Cyanobacteriota bacterium | reverse complement strand
CCCCGCTCTCCCGCTCTCCCGCTCTCCCGCTCTCCCGCTCTCCCGCTCTCCCGCTCTCCCCATCCCCCCCTCTCCCGCTCTCCCCATCTCCCCTACCACAAAGGGGCGTGGGGTTTGACCCCTCAACCACCCATCGTACAAAATGTGGTATTAATAATTTGTAATAATTGCACTTTAACTGTCGTCAGTCAAAAGTTTTGCGGAATTGCAACCGCGATTGAGTCTTCATAGAGTCGATTGTTAGCTGCACTCTTTAAGCTATTTTCTCTACCCATCATGATATTTTCTTCCTTGTCTTCCCTAGAGATTCGCGAAACAGCAAAAGATTTACAAATTCTATTCGTTCAACATCAACAACCCGATCTTCGGGACAAAATTGCGGCACTCTACCTTCTTAAATTAGGTAAAGCTAAAACGATTGCTGACTTAACTCGAATTATCGGACACGATTGCGATACGGTAGAACATTGGTTTCAAACTTACAATTCCAGAGGTTTAACGGGTTTGCTAACGGGTTAAACTTAATAAACGTAGGGCATAGCAACGCTACGCCCTACAATCGCTTTCTTAATAGTGAATTGACCTAAAACTCGAAGTAAAAGCGACCTCGACCCACACTGAATTGAAAGCAGATTTCACTTCGATTGTCAAGTTTTAAGGAACTAAAGCCGGTTCGCTGCTACGAATAAAGGAAGACGGAGAAGTCAGCGAGCGACAGTAAATTTCGCAAGAATTGTTGGGACTTTCAATGAGTTTGATCCGATCGAGTTCCACTCCCAACTTGTGCAAAGGCGATTTAAGAAGAGTCGCAATGTGCATAGCAATATTTTCAGCCGTTGGTACGACATTTTCAAAGTAAGCAATATCCTTATTAAGGAAAGTATGATCGAACGGTTCAATCACTTGTTCGTCCACCACCTTCTGGAATTCACCTAAGTCAACAATCATTCCCGTGCGCGGGTCGATTTCTCCGACCACGCTCACTTCGAGATGATAATTGTGTCCGTGACCGTTAGGACGAGCGCACTTGCCGTAAATTTCCAGGTTATCGGCATAGCTGAGACTGTCAAGAGCGAGCCGATGCGCTGCACTAAAATGCGTACTAATTGTTAAAGAAGCTTCCATACCGTTTCCGTAAAAGTCTGCCCAAAGTTGAGGATGTTCAAAAAGTTGAATTTTAGCAACGGGTAAGTGCGGCACAAGGCGCTGCCAAATGACCCGCGCAATATTTTCCGTTGTGGGAAGGGTTTGGGTAAATTCTTCCCAAACTTCATTAAGATAGGCATTGTCCAGCCAGTTTGTTACCTCTCGTTGGATAACCTGCTTGACCGTTGAAAGGTTTTGCACCATGCCGTAGCGGTCGAGTTCTTCGAGGAGGGAAACATAGAGGACGTAGTTATGTCCGTGTCCGGGAAAATTGCTTCCCGCACCAAATTTGCCTCGATTTTCCGCTTCAGTCAGTTCTGGCAACCAGTATCGGTGACTCGCAGAGAACTGCGCCCGACGGTTAATAATACATTTCATCTTGATGTTGGTTCTTGGCTTCGACAATATGAAGTTCTGTTAACTTCCGCCTTGTCTAGGATAAACTAATTTCCCCTCGCTGTCGCTCGCGAGTTGCAGTTGCGCGCGAGTTGCAATTTCCCAAGATGTTTCGTAAGCATCGCAATCTCACCTGCGGAAGAGTCAGAATTTAGCACCACCGATAGAGGGTTCGCCAGTCAAAGGAACATACTCTGTGGGGAGAGCTATTAAGTTCTAACCCAAAAACAAAGTTTTAGAAAAAATTCACAGGAGAAAACTATGGCTATTACTGAAATGAGACGCGCTGTTGGAGTCTTTGCCACGCGCCAAGAGGCGGAATCTGCCCTAACTCACCTCAGAGATACGGGATTTAATATGGACAAAATTTCCGTCATCGCCAAGGATGCAGGTAGCGGCGAGACGGTTGGCGGCGCTTCAGCGACAAAATCGGCTGGGGAACAGGCGGCTGGAGGAGCGAAGGCTGGCGCGACGGCCGGTGCAGCGACTGGCGGAGTTATGGGCTTAATTGGCGGTTTGGGCGTATTGGCTATTCCGGGAGTTGGCCCTGCGGCAGAGGTTGGCGTTGTTTTAGCTAATACTCTCGTTGGCGGCGGTTTTGGCGCTGCGGGCGGCGGTCTGTTGGGTGCTTTAGTGGGTTGGGGAATCCCTGAAGACCAAGCCAAGATTTACGACGAACGGTTGAAAGCTGGCGAGTATGTTGTCATCGCTGAAGGCACCGATGCGGAAATCAAAACTGCCGAAACCATTCTCAATCAACGCGGCATTCGTCATTGGGGTGTTTATGACACTCCTGAAGCCAGACAGACGAATTTGAGAATGTAATTGCTCCGAAAGAATTAAAAGGTAAATGCTATTGGGCAAAGTCCCAAACCCTCGAGCAATGTTAAAGTTTTAGGTATCGCTCGAGGCGGCAATTAAATTCCGTTGGACGGCTTCCTGCATTTGTTGGGCGAGCCGTTCTACTGTTGCGGTGCGATTTTCGCGGTAAGATTCCATATAATCTTTGAGATTAACGGGATCGCCAATGCGGACGATGGCGCGGCGGTGTCCTTTAACTGGAGGACTGTCGATGGCGAAAACTTCTCGCTCTAGGCGCGCTATAGTATCGAGAAATCGCTCTGGGGTGGGGGCGGCAGCGACGTAGCCGTCGTAAATGGCATCGAAGTTGAGCAGGCGCGCTGCGGTGTTGGCAATCGCGTCAATCTCTGTATCTTTTATGTTTTCCGGGCGAGAGGCGAGGACGTGCTGAACTTTGTAGACGCGCTCGCGGTCGGGCATTTTGGGCGCGGGAGCGAGGTCGAGGGGGCGTTCGCAGCGCGCGATCGCCTGAGTTTTGATCCGAGAAATCCGCTGGTTCCAATTCATTTGTTTAATATCTACACCGTTGAGTCCGTATTCTCCCTCGATGTTGACCAGGACTTGCTCGGCAACGGCTCTCAAACGCCCGTAAAAGTCGGTTTCGGGGGGTGGCGAAAGGTTGAGGGCTTCTTCTAAGCGAGTTAGCGATCGCGCGATCGCCCCATCCATCGGTCGGGTATAGCGGTATTTGATGGAAACGGGGACGAGATGGAGGTTGGGAAGTTCGCCCCGAGCGAGCCCGCGAGTCATGGCTTGGAAAGGGAGTTGGATTGCGCCGGTGCGGAAGGGCATTACGATATCGTTTTGGAACGAACAGCCGCCTTCGGGGAAAATAACGAGGCGGGCGGCATTTTGGCGGAGGATTTTTAAACTTTCGGCGACTGAAGCGCGATCGGCAACGCCTCGTCGTATGGAATAGGCTCCCATCGTTTGCAGCAATTTGCCTAGCATTCCTGCAAAGACTTCATGGGCGACGAGGTAGTGGAAGAGTTCTCCTATGCGGGTGGAAAGCAGAACGACTACAATTGCGTCGTTAAACTGGGAATGGTTGGGAAGGAGGACGTAGCGATCGCGCCCCAAAGCTTTGAGTTTGTCAATGTCTGCTGGGGCGATTTCAAGATCGAGTTGGTAGAACAGATTCGCGCCCAAGGGTGAGATACTCTGTATTAGACGAGCGAGAACGGGGTTGAGTCGGGGGGGATAAAATGGACGCGATCGCGACATCTTTTCTACCTTTCCTTTTTCTAGAAATTTCATTTTGAATTGTAACTGACCTTTTGCACCTAAATGATTGCGGGGACATAAAAAGTTTTCGCTCAAACCAGCTAAGATTGAGGGAGAAAAATAGACTGGCAATATCTTATCCCTTGCATGAATCCCTCTTCCTTTGGGACAATTTAAATCTTTAATAGGAATACTCCCAATCGCTTATGATATCCGAAAATCCCTATCGCGCGATCGCGGCTGAATACCAACGACTCTTGTGCGATTTTGTCCCCAAATCCCTCATCCCTCCTCAAACTCCCCCCATTCCTCCCGACGCGCCCAATGTTTTACTGTTCTCCCCCCATCCCGACGATGAATGTCTTACCGGCGGGCTTCCCCTGCGCTTGCTACGCGGGTTGCGCTACAATATCTTAAATTTTGCCGTCACTCTCGGAAGTCGCCCACAACGGCAAAGAGAGCGCTTTGAGGAACTTCAAGGGGCTTGTAACTATCTCGGTTTTCAGATAATTCTTCCTAGCGAAAGGGGACTTAATGGGATTAACCCCAAAGCGCGCAAGGAATATCCGGGACGTTGGAACGATGCTGTAGAGATTGCGGCAAATCTCCTTAATAAATATCGTCCCAAAATTGTGTTTTTCCCCCATCCGGGCGATCGCCACAGCACTCATGTTGGCACTCATTATTTAGCAATGGATGCGTTAGGAAAAATGGGCGCGGACTTTTCTTGTTTTACGATTGAAACTGAGTTTTGGGGTGCAATGGAGAATCTCAATTTAATGGTTGAATCCAGTTGCGAAGAAGTGGGCGATCTCATGGCAGCGACGGCATTTCATGTGGGCGAAGTTCGGCGAAATCCCTATCATTTACGACTCCCCGCGTGGATGGCAGATAATGTGCGACGCGGCGGCGAACTTGTCAGCGGACAAGGTGCAACCGTTCCTACAATGAGCTTTGCCACGCTATATCGGATGAGGAAATGGACGGGAGGGAAAGTGGAGGATTATTTAAAACAAGGGGTTATTTGTTCGGAGAAAGATGATTTGGGAGAACTCTTTAGTTTCTCGCGATCGCACGATTTATAATTTCGGCGTGGCGAGAACTTGGTGTTTAATATCTCCCCATTTCTTCCCCCCTTGTATTTGGGAGTTAAGGTGCGTTTCAGGAAATTGCTTCGACACCAAAACTCGCGCACGAGCCAATTGACCCAAGTGTCGCGATCGCCGATAATGATAAGATTGCATGAGAGCTGCATCCAGACGTTTCGCGATCGCATCGGGAGACTCATTTGCGCCGTCGAGTAAGAGGAGGTAATGTTCTTTCGGTTGAGTCACGGGAATCAACGTTTGGCAAAAGCTTCCTTCTAGTTGCAAACTTTCGAGAACTTCAGCCACAAACTCCTCGCGTAGCTTTTCTCCTACCAAATCGCTCGTCGCGCGATCGCGTCCGAGAAACTCCAAACAAGGGGTATTTCGGTAGAAATGGGTAACGCGGACGCGATCGCCTATTCGATATCGATAGAGTCCTCCCTTCTGAGAAATAATAATAGCATAAATTGCGCCTATTTCAACCTCGTGCAGTTGATAAATATTCTGCTCTTCGTCCTCAAACTCGAAAAAAACTTCATTTAAAACCGGAACGCACCCCAAAGCTTCTATTAAAGGAATTGTCATCGGCGCTTCCGTCGCAAGCAATCCCTTTCCCTGCACCAAGACTCCCGGAAATAGAGAACGCAAAATATTGGCTTGTCCTTTAGCATGGGCGCTATCCCAGCAGGAAATAAGCTTTAAGTTTGACCAAAGTTTTGTCCAAGGAATTGCCGGTTCTAAAAGGAACTGGGCGCGTTTTACTGAGATTCGATTTCCTAACTGACGGCGCAATCTTTCCCGATGGCATTGGATATAGTCGAGGTGAACTTTGAAGAAAGTCGGACTCCAAATTGAGATAATTTCTAACTTTTCTTCTACAAGGAGTGCCAAACAGAGTTTTTCTTTAAATTCCTCTACGTTTCGGATGCGGTTCAACCCAGGAAGAGATACCCAAAAGGGACGCATCAAGTATTTCAGCCATCCATCGAGGTAGTCGGAATCGTCGGCAATTCCCGCACTTTCTCGCTTATCAGTTTCTCCCAGGGAAGGAGAGATGCAAAAATAAGTTTTGCCTGTGGAGAATGAAGGGCCGCGAGTAATGAGATCGTGCGCCCAGATGCAAAACATTTGGTTAAAAGAACGTCTGAGAGATTTTGTATAGGGAATTAATTTAGCTGCACCGCGACTTCCAGACGTTCTTTCACAGAAAAGAATCGGTTCGGGGGTAAGTAGAGAAAAACTGTTGCGATCTTGTTGTTCGAGCCAATTGTGAAGATCGTCGTAATCGATAATGGGAATACGATACCAATCGTCTAAAGACTGAATATCCAAAGATTTTCCGTACTCGCTGCTTAAAAAGGAGTTAAAGATTTTTTGTTGTACAATTTTCTGAGTTGTTTTAGGATCGGATAAAGCCTGCAAGAATTTATTGGCAGCAGGAGCGAGAAGATGTCTGAATAATTGAATTAAAAAGTGCATTGTTTGTTTCACCTCTTCAGTTGTTTATATTTTTTATGGCTTTTTGCCCAAAGATTGAATCAAACTTTAGTTTCTGGTTTTAACAGCTCGTAGCATCACAAAAACCACTATTCACTATTCACTATTCACTATTCACTATTCATTATTCATTATTCACTATTCATTATTCATTATTCACTATTCATTATTCATTGCAAACCAGCCTTTTGATTGACCGACAAATCCGTAGTAATAGGGAGATAACTTTTGTCCTTAACCTTAACTCCCGGTCCGAGACGAGAACCAGCACCGAGAAATACGTTGTCACCAATTTTAATGGGTTTTACGTACAAGGTAAGATTTTCGTTTTTAGGTTTGATAACATGGGAATAGAGTTCGACTCCGTAGCCAAAGACAACGCGATCGCCAATTTCAATAAGGCCGCGATCGGCAATTTCTAACTTAGGTGTCCAATAAATATTTTGACCAATTTTAGCACCCCAAAGTCTCAACCAAGCCGAAAAAACTCCGGGAATCAGGCGCAGGAGCGATTCTAAGAAAGGAAACGCAATATAAATCACTTGAAATTGATGACTTCCCCACCAAGGAGAATACTCCTTGCCTAACAAATAACTGATTCCCTCTTTAACGGGATAAAAGCGTTGATGAAGTCGATAAGCTAAAACGGGAAATCCATAAACGACGAAAATTAAGGAAAAGCAGCTTAAAAAACTAGGACGCAAACCTATCCAAATTAAGGAACTTACTGCTGCTACGATAATTACGGTGGGAAACCAAGAAAGTAAAGCGCTTAAAAGAGTTAGTTTTTCGGGAACTTTAGAACGAAAAACGGAAAAAACGGGTATTTGATTCATGGGGACTTAATTAATTGGAATAACTTCTTACAATTAAAAGGAAAAGTCAATTTTTGTACAAAACTGAGTTTAGTTTGAATTCCAAGGTGGTTAGGTAAATGGCGACTTGGATAATAAGTGCCGTGAAGCTTATCCCACAGCTTAAAGTTGGCTCCATAATTGCCAATCGTTGTGCTAGCAGCATGATGCCAAGCATGATCTTTGGGCAAAATTAACCAAGGCGACAACAAGCGATAGAAAAAGCTACCCGGCGTTGGTTCAATTGCGCTATGTCTCCACAAATCCAAAGCAGAAGTGAAGCTGATTGCGAGAATATACCAACTTGGTTCGGCAAGGCAATAAATGAAGAATGGATGAATCCAAAGATAGATAATCAGAAAACTCGTCCATACTGTATTCCGAGAAGTTCCCAATACATCCCTATCTGTCATCGTATGATGAACTTTGTGTAGATTCCAAAGCCAACGACTGTGAAGCAAACGATGGTTCCAATAGTAGAGATAATCAACAAAAACAAAACCGAGTAAAAATATAGTACCTGCTGAAAAAGCAAATCGATCTTGCAGCGCAGGCAATGCGAAATGATACAGTTGAAGGACAAGGGTAAACTGGAGAAGGGGAATCAACAATCCTTGAACGAATAAACCCGTTAAATCTAAAATCCAATCTTCCTTAGTTTTTGCCCCAATCGCTGCAAATTGGCGAGCATTTGTAGCTGTTAGCGCCATCAATAGCCAGAAAATCGCAACAACTAGCATAATTAAACCCAAAATTGAATACAAGCAGACTTATCGGGAAGCTTTCTTGGATCTTCTCCCCTGTGAATTTTGTTGCGAATGGACTCAACGAAAATATGAATCGTATCGGCGGGGGTATGAGAAAAGTGAGTCCCATATTTCTCAATGACATCCCTTTGAATTTTCAACGCCTCCATATCTTGGCGGAGCAGTTTTCGTGCCGTCCAAACCATGAAAAAACGAGCAATTTTATTCCAAATCCCGTAATTGAAGGTAATATCGGTATAAACTAAAGTCGAGCTTTCGCTTTCAGGAATCGACTGACTGGTGATGAAAAATCTTCGGTTTGTATCCATGTCGTACTCTACGCTAGTAACATTGGGCATATAAAAGCCGTCAATATGTTTAATTTCGTTTCCGCGAGGATTGAGAAACTTAGCATACCAGCCTAGATTATTGGTTTCGCGGCGATAGTTTGCTAAAACCGTACCGTTTTGCCTCTCGACAACCATTTCGAGTTGTTGTTGGCAAGCCTTGCGGAAAACGCCGGGATGAACGCTAGCGGTATGGGGAATATCGAGAAAGTTTTCGACACAGTTGGTAACGGTATTTTGAAAGCGGCTAATGGTGCGTACAGTTTCCCATCCCGACTTGCCGTAATAAGGCATAGTAAAGGGTTTGAAATCCTCGCAGGGTTCGTCTGCTAGGCGCACGTAGACGTATCCATCTTGTTCTAGGGTGGCGTACCGTTTGCCTTGACGGGAGGCCGCGATCGCGTTAAAATCATTACCCTCAGCCGGCACCCCCACAACTCGTCCCAATTCGTCGTAAACCCAGCCGTGGTAAGGACAGTGAAGCTTTCCCGCGCAAACTTTTCCTCGCGAAAGACGACTATTTCGGTGCAAACAGCGATCGCGCAACGCCACGGGTTTGCCATCTTCTCCCCGAAAAATCGCCAGCCATTCTCCCAAGACGGTACGACTTAGGACGGTTTCAGCTTTGAGTTGTTCGCTTAAAGCCACGACGTACCAAAAATCCTCAAACTTCATCGATTTTCCTCCAAGGGGATGATTTCAATATCGTTGGCGATCGCAATTTGGCACGCCAATCTTGCTCGCTTATTTCCAGGCGCTACAATGTCTAAAATATCCCGTTCTTCGGGTTGCGCCGGTGGAATATCGCCTTCGACTAAAACGAGACAACTACCACAAATTCCCGTCCGACATCCGAATAATACTGGAGAGTTTTGCACGGTTAAATGCTCGGACAACTGAGAATTTTCCTTGAGAGTTAGGGGAGGATGGCTAGTTTTTGGAAAGCCAACTTGACAATCTTTATAATTCATCATTAACGCTCCTTGTTTCACTTTCATAATTCCAACGCTCGATTTCTCTTCGCTGAGTTGCCAGATACTTAGGAATCGAATTTGCCGCCATCAAAGACATCTCTCGATTGACTTTCCATACATAATCGATACTTTCGAGGTAAACTTTATAAGATTCCACCGCCTCCCGATGAGTCTGATAACTTCGATGCAACCCTTCAGATTCCTCAGTAAAACAACGACGCATCATTTCTTTTGCTTCCTGGGGACTTAAACCGAACACCTCAGAGCGCAATACTCGAAAAATCGCAGAATAAAGTGCTGGGTCGTACCAGAAAATCCCGTTAATCGCTGCTGAAAAGTGATAATGATCTCGTTGACAACCGCGCAATCCCAAATTCGCGATCGCCGTTTCAAATCGGGTTGGCGTTTTAAGGCATTTAAGAACTTCGCAGGAAATAAGCCTCGAACTACTAAAGTGAAAGCTTTCGTCCAAAAAATGGTAGTAGGAAATTTGCGAAGGAATGGGAATATTGTCCCTATCAAAATGAGACGGGTTATAGCGGCTAAGTTTGTGCTGTACCAGTTTGCCGTTTAGGGTGCGTATTCCTCGAACCGCGAAATATTGACACGCCAAAAAAGTATTGCCAGCCGATAACATCCCAAAGCACTGCAACTGAATTCTCTTCCACCAAGTTTTGAGACGATTAGTATTAGCATAAACCATCGTTTCTGTAAAGAGACTTCGCATCGGATAAGTAAAGATACGTCGTCCGAACAAATGAGCCTCCACGCTCTCGGAAACCCTCTTAAAAGCATTAATATGAGCGCGTTCTTGAGACGATTCTAGGTCGAGGGTATCGCAAATGAGGCGAAAATCTTCTTGGGCGTAAAGTCCGGCTGCACTCGTTTGATTGAAGAAAATCGTGGTAATTTCCGCCGAAACAATTTGAGAGTAATAAGCAACCCAATAAAGTTGATTGAGAATAACCCGTTGACTCGAACTCGATTGTTCCCACAAAGCTGTACCGTATAGGAGAGAATATTCCTCTGGATTCCAATATTTATCTCGACAATCCTCATATCGAAATGAAGCCGCCGCTTGGTCGATTAATTGAGTACAATCTTGCTGTTGATTGCGCCGATAGTTGATTTCCAGTTGGCGATAAACTTTTTGATTTTCTAGAAGGGTATTCATTTTAGGTTTGTCTACAATATTGTTCGTGCGCACTGACTAGCAGAGAAAGATTGAAATCCTCCTCGCTCCTCCAACTCTTGTACAATCGTTTCTGCTCCTTCTCCCCCCATTAAAAAACGAAGGGTTACAAGGCGTTTTTCGCTGTGGTTTTCGGTGTCTAATTCCTCAAATAGGCGTATTTTTTGCTGGCGCGAGAGATGACCCAAAACTCGCTCAATTGCAGCGACAACTCGTTGCGGGCCTACTTGAATCATTTGCAAAAATAGCGATAAAGTTTCAACGATGACCCGATGACTAAGGGGAGAAACGGAAATTTTCTTAAATAAAGTCACTCCAGTAGCGTGATGTCGAGACTCATCTTGCAAAAAGCTCGTCAAAACTTGACTGAGTTCTGCATCTTGGCATCCTTTAGCGAGGCTTCTATAGTGGCTCAACCCCCAGCCTTCTAACACGACTTGAAGCACAAATAGAAGCACAGTTTTATCCTGAGTTTCAACCAAATTTGCCAAGAAGCGCAAGAACGTATCATCGGCTTTCATCGGTTGTTGCTGGGGCAAAAATCGCATAATTTGAGCGAGATGGTAGACCTCATCAGCACTAAACAGCGCATAAATCATTCGCTCTTGAGTTGTTTCCGCCAGCAGCGCCATCTTTGCCATGTAGCCAACGCCAGCTTTTTCAATAAAGTAGGATTCTTGGAGCAATCCGAAGTTGACGAGTTCGATAATTTCCCACTGCTGCGTCTGGGTGGCATTTTGGAACAATTTAACTTTGTGTAAGCCAAAATACTCTGGATTCCAAAATCTACCTAAATATTTGGCATGGATTTCGGAGTCGAGAGACTTACAGCTTAATGACGAAGATAAAATATGACAAAGTTTGTCCGATTTGGGAATCTGGGGTAAATCGAATCCAGAAACTTGATAGAGTTGAGTCATTTTTCCTCTGATGTAAATTTTTGAGTTTCCCAAGTTTCCCAGGCGAGGCTAGATTGCTTTTCGAGATGTTCTCTAAACTGCCAAATTGACCGGTCGGCTTGAATGGGAGTTTTTAGGTCAAATTTAATAGTTTCAAAAATTTGGGTATCCCCTATGGCTAAGTAGAGACTAATACATTTGGAAATCCCAAGAATAATTCGGTTTGCCAGCCATCCCAATAGTCCCGACCGCTTCTTTGTCACTAAAATAATCTGACCGTCTGATTTGCCAGATTCAGTGAGGCGTAAGGCAAATATGATGTGGAAATATAAGAAATCGGGACCCACAGTTGCCGTACTGACACTGCCGTACCAGTAGTTTATTTTGCAGGTTACTTCCTTTTGATAAAAAGGGCGAATGAATCGGCGAAAACGCGAGATATCCTCGGCTTTACTTGTATTCCGAAAACCAATTACGGTTTCATTAATCTCCTGTGCCTCGAATCGGATTTTTAAAGGAAGATTGTGAACAGTATTAAAATGCTGCGCATCAATCCCGTTAATCATTAAGATGTGGGGATGACAGTTTCTCCTGAAACGGTAACCCAACACCGCTTCGCAGTCCTCATGCTCCAACTCTGGGACAAAAGGAGGAGAATGTTGTGGCGTTTCTCCAGTCCAAACCCAAACCAAGCCGTACTTTTCGGTAACGGGCCAAGTTTTGAGTTGTACGGGTAAGGGTTTGGCTAAACAGGGAATTTCTACACAAGCTCCCCGGGAATTAAATTTCCAGTGATGAAAGAAACAACGAATATCTTTTCCTTCTACCTTTCCTCGGGCGAGATGGGCTCCCATATGGGGACAGTAAGCATCCACAGCAACAACTTCGCCTTCAAAGTTGCGGTATATTACTAATTCTCTTCCTAAAAAATTGACCGACTTAATCTTTCCCCTTTTGAGGGTATGAGAGGGAATTGCCCAGTACCATCCCTCGATAAAACAATTGGGATTGTTGAAAATTTTCGTTGCACTGCTCGGAGGAGCGGTTTTTGATATACAATTCACGATTATTTCCCTATGCGCTCATCGGCAGTGATGTTTCTAGTTTGAAGGAGTCCGCAAACCACATCCTTCGCCCTGCCCTAGTCAAATTTTCTTCGCAAATTTCGGCGAGACAAACGAGTTCGTCTCCTTGTAAATGACCAGGATTTTGAGCTTGGAAAAAGGCAATGTGAGGGTCTTTTAACCGTTCTGAAGGAATTCCTCGGAGTCCTTCTCGGAGTGCGTGGGGATGGGGAAAGCGGACAATTCCAGCTTGTGGGTTATAGTAGTTCTCAAACTGGCGATTTGCAAGAAAATCAATTAATGCACGAGTCTTTGCGGGCGTTGGTACATCGTATCGCGGAAAAAATTCTTGCCAAAAGACAGGAAGAAATCGATAAGTACGGTAGCCCGAAGAAATAAGCAACCAGTACAGTTTATTTCTGTTACATTTAGCGCTAAGTTGTTTCACGGCTGCAATCCAAGCGCGCGATAGGGCAGAACTGGACCAAGCACTGGGGTCCATAATAGTATCGCCTGAATATACGACACCGATTGTTTCTTCTCTCAACTGCGTTTGATAAAACAGTAAGGTAGAAAATCCTTTGAGTTGATTGGACTGTGGGTCTTTAATAAGAATGACATAGTTTTTACGGCTCAAATCTTCTTCAAAAACTTCTGGCTTCACTCCCTTAAAATGAGCAGTTAACAAGGCGTACATTTTTTCCCGGTCTCGGTCGGGTAATGTTGTAGTTTGAATCAGTTGAGTTTTCATTTGAGTCGTTAGGAGCGTCTATATTCACAGTATGAGCGAACCCATTGCCGAGATGAACTCAGCCTCGAACTCATCCTTTGAACTCACTTGAACTCACTTAACGATTTACGCCGCTCTTTGGCACTCTCTGCCCTCATTTGAGTCCCTCTTGATAACGCCATTGAAAGGGATGAGTGAATTAAGTACCTGTTGGCAATTAATTCCCCATGTTGATAGACTCAAAGCCTTGATATATCGCGCTTCCGAGTGTAAGAGGCGTGTCAAAGATTTTGTTGAGGTGCTTAGAAGCACAATATTCAGTCACAATAAGAGAACAGGACTTACGCAACTACATCATCTATAGCGGCAATGGTGCGTTACGCTGCGCTAACGACACCCTACTATAGAGGCTTGTGTAAGTCCCAACAATACTGGCATTGAGATGGGTATGACTGACTCGCTGAAGGCATCGAAACCGGGACTCCAATTAATGGCTCAAAAAGCCCGCCAGAAGGGGTGGACGAAGACGAGAACGCCCGCTTGGTGGATGGCGGCGCACACTTCCCAAGCGACGTTGAGGCGATTTTGGCGGGGACTGCCGATTTTGCGCGAAAATTTTATGGAGATTTGCGCTGCTGTTGGGGTGACGGATTGGGAGGCGATTGTTTCTGATTCTTCGCTTTCAGAGTCTGACGAACCGCCAATTTCTACTCTTTCTACTAATGACGAAAAGGTGCAACTCGATTGGGGAGAAGCGCCTGAAATCTTGAGCTTTTACGGGCGTGCGGCGGAGTTAAGTCAGTTAGAAAGGTGGATTACTCAGGAACGCTGTAAGGTTGTCTCTTTGTTGGGAATGGGCGGTATGGGGAAAACTTCTTTGGCTGTCGTTCTAGCAGACCAAATTAGCGAGCAGTTTGACTATTTGTTCTGGCGCAGTCTTTACAACGGGCCGCCGATTGAGGAGATTTTAACCGATTTGATTCAATTGCTATCCCCTCGACAATCGGTCAATATTCCCCAAGATTTTAACGGACAGTTAGGACAATTGATGAACGATTTACGTTCTACTCGCTGTCTTATTGTTTTGGATAATGTCGAATCTATTCTCAGCGATGAGGCGGCAAGAGCGGGTTGTTATCGTTCTGATTATTCGGATTACGGCGAGTTTTTTCGACGCATCAGCCTCCAACGCCATCAAAGTTGTTTGTTGCTCACCAGTCGCGAGGAGTTAGCCGAACTTGTCCCTCTCAAAGGTCGAAAAGTTCGCTCTTTTCAACTGTCAGGTTTGTCTCGGGTTGAAGGACAGTCAATTTTTCGGGAACTTGGGGCTTTTTCAGCATCCGAGGAACAATGGCAAAAACTCGTCGAACATTATGCCGGAAATCCCCTGGCTCTTAAAATTGTGGCGGCGGCGATTCGGGATTTATTAAATAGTAATATTGTTAAAACTTTGGAATTGCTCCAACAAGAAAGCTCGATCTTTGATGAGATTTATGACTTATTGGAACAGCAGTTTAATCGTCTTTCGGAACAAGAACAAGAGGTGATGTATTGGTTAGCGATCGCGCGAGAACCGGTGACGTTTGACGAGTTGCAAGGGGATATCTTTCCGCCCGAATCGAGGCGAAATTTACTGAAAACGCTAAAATCTCTCAAAGAGCGATCGCTTTTGGAAACCTACCCAACGGGCTTTACTCAACAACCCGTTGTTATGGAGTATATCAGCGATCGCTTCATCGCACAAGTCTGCGAGGAAATCCAAAGGGACTCCTTCGCGCTCTTGAAAAACCACGCTTTACTTAAGGCGCAAGCGAAAGATTATATCCGAGAAACCCAATGGCGCTTGCTCCTTCGACCCGTTCGCGATCGCCTATTAACCGCCTACGGTACGACCGAAAACCTTACCGCTCGTCTCGCTGGAGTTCTTGACAACTTTCGGGACAAACCTTCTCTCCAAACGGGATATATCGGCGGCAATATTCTCAACTTACTCTGTCAAATGGGAACCGATTTAGCCGAGTATGACTTTTCTCGCTTAGTCCTTTGGCAAGCCTATCTCCGAGGTGTCGCTCTCCATCGCGTTAACTTTACGGGTTCGGATTTGAGCAAATCGGTATTTAATGAAACCTTTGGCAGCGTTGTTGCTGTTACTTTTAGTCCCGATGGTACCCAATTAGCCACTTGCGATGTTAAAGGAACTATTTACCTATGGAACGTTCGAGATGGCAAAAAATTGTTGGCGTTTAAAGGACATGAGGACTGGATTTTTGACTTAGCTTTTAGTCCCCAAGGTCATCTTTTGGCGAGTGGCAGTTTGGACCGAACCATCAAGTTGTGGGATGTCCCCACGGGAGAATGCTTGAAAACGCTGTCGGACCATAGTATGGGAATATCTTGCGTGGCGTTTAATAGGGAAGGAAATCTTTTAGCGTCTGGCAGCGGCGACCAAACAGTCAAGCTTTGGGATGTGGAAACGGGCGAGTGTCGGGCGACCTTAACCGGACATGGGAATATTGTACGCGCGATCGCCTTTAGCGCTGACGGTGAAATTTTAGCCAGCGCCTCTCTTGACAAAACGATCAAACTGTGGAGTGCAAAAACGGGGAAATGTTTGCGCGCCATAGAAGATAGTTGCGCCGTATTCGCCCTTGCCTTCGCCCCCACTCCCTCCTCAACCCCACTCCTCGCCAGCGGGGGCGACGACTTTGAAATTAAGCTGTGGGACGCGATCGCCGGACAATGCTTACAAACGCTGTCGGGACACCAAGAGCGAGTGTGGTCGGTAGCGTTCAGTGGCGACGGTTCCTATGTCGCCAGTGGAGGAGACGACTTTGGGGTCAAGGTTTGGGAGGTTAGCACCGGCAACTGTTTAAAGACGCTGCCGGGACACAACGAACGGGTTTGGTCCGTTGCTTTCAGTCCCAACAGTCCGGTATTAGCCAGTGGCAGCGACGACAGTACGGTCAAACTCTGGGATGTGGGGACGGGGCAATGTCTGAGAAGCTTGCAGGGTTATGATAATGGAACGAGACCCTTTGCGTTTAATGGACAAGGGACGATTTTGTTGGCATCGTGCGATCGCGACTCGAAGGTCAAATGTTGGGATATTGAGAGCGGTCGGTGTCTCAAGACGTTAGACTTATATGCGTCGGGAGCAATGCAGGCGGTTTTGAGTCCCGACGGTCAAACTTTAGCTTGTGGCAATTTAGACCATACTGTAAGGCTGTATGCTGTGGAAAATGGCGATTGTCTGGCAGTGTTGAGGGGACACAGTGCTTGGAGTCGAGCTGTTGCTTTCAGTCCCCAGGGCGATGTGTTGGCCAGTGGAAGTGGCGATCGCACGGTTAAGCTATGGCATCTGGCTTCTGGGGAATGCCGGTTGACTTTACACGGACACAATGCACCTATCCAGTCTGTCGCTTTTAGTCCCAGCGGTCAATGGTTGGCTTCGGGGAGTTGGAATGGGGAAGTTAAGCTGTGGGAGGTTGGGACGGGGGAATGTTTGTATCGTTGGGGGGAACATCGCGATCGCGTGGAGGCGGTTGCGTTTCATCGTCGAGACAATCTTTTATTTAGCGGCAGTTTAGACTGTACTGTTAAGGTTTGGAACCTAGAAACGGGTCATTGTCAGACAACATTAAACGCTCATGACGGCGGCGTAAGGGCGATTGCCATCCATCCTCGAGAAAATATTTTAGCCACTGCCGGACAGGACTCGACGGTCAAACTGTGGGATATTTCCCAAGGTGTATGTTTGACAACGTTACCTTCTCATTTAGGTTGGATTGGGAACGTCATTTTTAGTCCCGACGGTCGAATTCTTGCCAATGGCAGCGAGGATGGAATCAATCGACTGTGGGATGTAAAAACCGGTCGGTGTTTCCAGACGTTGAGCGTTCCTAGACTGTATGAAGGGATGAATATTGCCGGAGTTAAAGGTTTAACGGAGGCGACTAAAATGACTTTAAAAACTTTGGGAGCAATTTAGAGCATTTTTATCAATTAATAATTCATAATTAATAATGGCTCTACCGAACTTGTTATGCAAGACTATCAGTTAATGTAGGGCAGGCATTACCGTTTATAGATTTAACCAAAGAAATTTTCTCCTATCTACAATACCCACCACAATTTAATGGAATGGGGGGTTGGACTACCTACCGGCAACTTGTGGTGGGCAAGATTACTTTAAGAAAGAATCGATGAGGTTAAGTTGAGATAACCTTGCCCACCCTACGTAAATCAACTTCGAGCAAGTAGGGTGGGCATTGTTATTTGGATTTAGCCGAAGAAATTGTCTCCTATCTGCAATGCCCACCGCAATTTAGCGGAATGGGGGGTTGGACTACCTACCGGCAACTTGTGGCGAGCAAGGTTACTTTAAGAAAGAATCGATGAGGTTAAATTGAGATAACCTTACCCACCCTACGAATCTTCAATTTCAAACCTTCAACTCTTCCAAGTTAGACTGTTGCAACTGCCCTAAAAACTTACGAATCAAGCCAATTGTCGCGGCAGGTAACTCGAGTTGCGGCGTTAAACCCACATCGTCCAATTCTACAAAACTTTGAATGGCACCTGGATTAAGGGCTGCCAATCTTCTGCCAATTTCCGGCCCAGTAAATTGCGACTTTTGACCCCAAATCATGGCCGTTGGCGTGGTAAGCTGAGGGATATACAATGAAAGGTCGAAACATAAGTCTCCCCGGACAAAGGAAAGGGCAGCATATTCGCCGTTGGGTTGCTGCGCCGATTGTAAATAGGCTTCTACAATTTCTTCGTAAACGCGGTTGGAACGCGCAAATTGCCGATTTTCTAGGAAGTTGCGAATTCCCCCTGCTGTTGCTATGCCCGTACTATAAAGAAGGCGATCGAGAATGGGGGTTTTAACCAGTTGGGTGAAAAAACTTTGGGTGTAACCTTCTCCAAAGTCGGATAATCCCGCTGGCGTTGTTAAAATGAGACAATTAAACAGTTCGGGACGCTCAATGGCTGCGCGAATGGTAAAGGCTGCGGTTAAGGAAGAAGCGACGACACAAGCAGGGCGATCGCAAGTTTGTTCGAGGAATTCAATAATTGTGGTAATATAGTCGTCAACCTGATAGTTTCGTTCGGGATGTTCGGAGCGTCCCCAACCAATTAAGTCGGGCGCAAGGATTTTGTAGTCGCAGGCAAAGGCGGGATACACTTTCGACCATTCGTAAGCGGACGAACCGCCGCCGAATCCGTGGAAGAAAACGAGAGTTTGTTGTTGGTTATTGTCATCAGACCAGGGCGATTCTGCGGGCGTATAGTAGACCATTCTGCCGAGGGAGGTAACAATGGAGTCTTGGTCTACGCCAGTGGGTTTCAGCATGAGAAATATTTACTCATCTAGGGGTTTGAAAGGCTTTAAATCGTCTCTGAGGTCGCTGGGATCGTCGATAGTTTGCGGGGTGACGGTGGGGTTATCGACTGTTTCTTCTGGATGGGGATTAGACGCATTTTTGGGCTTGGTTACTAAATCCCGGACATCGGCAATTCTTTCTTCGGACGATTCTTCTTGTTGTTTTTGTTCGGGGGATTGTTCTGATTGCATTGTATGGTTTGGAGTGAGTTGCTCTTAAAGTATCCTGGATAAAATCTTTTAATTAATCTATCTTAAGTTTGATTTTTACTTCCATTAGCAAAAATCGAATTGAGACTTAAAAAGATGTGTCGATCTAGCCTTTTCATTCAATTCACAAAACCTTGATTGTTAAAAAAAATACAATGAAAGACTCCAAGAAAATTGAAGAATTTACTAAAACTAGGCGATTCTCCACTGCTGTTCGCCTCCCGAACCGAAAATGCTATAAGTAGCGGTAAAAACAGAGCAAACGGTGTCTAAGCTGAGACGCATTTAAATTGGGAATTTACTTCTGCCTTCTGCCCTCTGCCTTCTGCCTTGCGGAGAATTTAGCAACGCAGTTTAAAAGCCGAACAGCTTATTGAGGAACTTTTCTGGGGTAACGCTGCATTAACTCTCGCACTTGTTCTGCGTGGTAGGAACTGCGCGTGAGGGGAGAAGAAACGACTTGCAAAAATCCCATCGCCTCTCCATATTCGCGCCAAGCGTCAAATTGCTGGGGCGAAATAAATTCTTGTACGTCTAAATGTTTTGGGGTGGGTTGTAAGTATTGTCCCAGGGTGAGAATGTCGCAATCTACAGCGCGCAAATCGCGCATCACTTGACGCACTTCTTCGTCGGTTTCCCCTAACCCAATCATGATGCCCGATTTCGTATAAATCCAAGGGGCTAATTGGCGAGTCCGGTGCAAAACTTCTCGCGATCGCGCATAATCTCCTTGGGGACGAACGCGACGGTATAAACGCGGAACGGTCTCAGTATTATGATTGAGAACTTCGGGTTTGGCGCTTAAAATAATCTCCAACGCTTCCCAATTCCCGCACAAATCGGGAATGAGAACTTCAATGGTCGTTTGAGGAGAATGGGTGCGAATTTCCTCAATACAACGGCGAAATTGACCTGCACCTCCATCGGGCAAGTCGTCGCGGTTGACTGAAGTAATGACGACGTGGTTTAATTTCAACCGACGTACCGCTTCTGCCAAGTTGGACGGTTCGAGGGGGTCGAGGGCCTTTGGCTTTTTTTCAAAATCAATATCGCAGTAGGGACAAGCCCGAGTACAAGCCGGTCCCATAATTAAAAAGGTCGCCGTTCCAGCATTGAAGCATTCTCCGATGTTGGGACAAGAAGCCTCTTCGCATACCGTATTGAGTCCTAAATCCCGTAAAATTTCCTTGACGCTGCCCACGCGCTGCCATTGAGGGGCCTTCACGCGCAACCATTGGGGTTTAACTGCCACGATTTACCGATCCCTACATAAAACGATATGCTCTTTATGGTAGCAGCAGTTTGGGTTTTGGGTTTTGGGTTTTGGGTCTAATGTGAATTAGGGTTGGAATGTTACTCCTTAAGCAGAAGGCAGAGGGCAGAAGGCAGAGGGCAGAAGGGAGAAGAAATGGTAAGTTTTAACGAAAAGTCGTGCTTTGCTGCTTCTATTTCACATGATTGCGTGTTTTAGGTTTTAGGTTTTAGGACTAAGAACCAACGACAAATGACCAATGACAAATGACCAACGACAAACGACTAATGACAAATGACCAATGACAAACGACAAATGACAACTCTCCCGCCTTGGTTGCGCCGTCCTCTGGGCAAAGCAAGCGAAATTTCTACCGTTCAGCAAATCATCAAACAGCGCAATATTCACACCATTTGCGAGGAGGGGCGCTGTCCCAATCGTGGCGAGTGTTACAGCAAAAAAACGGCGACGTTTTTGTTGATGGGGTCGGTTTGTACGCGGGCTTGTGCATTTTGTCAAGTGGATAAGGGACGCGCGCCTGACTCCTTGGATGGGGACGAACCGCGTAAGGTGGCAGAAGCAGTTAAGTTGTTGGGATTGCGCTATGTGGTGCTAACTTCGGTGGCGCGCGACGACTTAGCTGATGGGGGTGCGGGGGAATTTGTCAAGACAATGGCGGAAATTCGTTCGCTCAATGAGGGAGTGGAAATTGAGGTGCTGACTCCCGATTTTTGGCGCGGCAATCTACAGCAGCAACAAGAGGCGATCGCGGAAATTGTAACCGCTCGACCGGCGTGTTACAACCACAATCTCGAAACCGTGCGCCGGTTGCAAGGGCCCGTGCGTCGGGGGGCGCAATACGATCGCTCGCTGTCGGTTTTGCGTTGGGCAAAAGACTGCGATCGCAATCTTCCCACCAAATCTGGACTGATGTTGGGACACGGCGAAACCGAAGGGGAAATCGTCGAAACGATGGAAGATTTGCGCGCTGTGGGTTGCGATCGCCTCACCCTCGGACAATATTTACGTCCTTCCTTAGACCACCTTCCCGTACAAAAGTATTGGACTCCCGAAGAATTCCATCACCTGGGGGAAATCGCGCGATCGCTGGGATTTTCAAGAGTGCGATCGGGTCCTTTGGTTCGTAGTTCCTACCACGCAGGCGAAGAATGAGGGAGATGGGGAGATGGGGAGATGGGGAGATGGGCAGTGGGCAGATGGGGAGATGGGGAGATGGGGAGATGGGGAGATGGGGAGATGGGCAGTGGGCAGATGGGGAGATGGGCAGTGGGCAGATGGGGAGATGGGGAGACTGGAGGACGAATTGCAATTTTGAGGGATGATAAAAGCCGAACTCACAATTTACCGAAACTCCTCGAAGTCGAATCCCCATGCAAATTGAATGGCAAACTGTCAAAACTTACGAAGATATCCTGTACCACAAAAGGGGCGGAATTGCAAAAATAACCATTAATCGTCCCCACAAACGCAACGCCTTCCGCCCCAAAACCGTCTTTGAACTCTACGATGCCTTTTGCGATGCCCGCGAAGACCCGCAAATTGGCGTGGTTTTGTTGACCGGTGCCGGACCTCATACCGACGGCAAATATGCGTTTTGTTCCGGGGGCGACCAAAGCGTGCGCGGCAATGCAGGGTATCTCGACGACGAAGGGGTACCGCGTCTCAACGTTCTCGACCTCCAACGGCTGATCCGATCGCTGCCCAAAGTGGTCATTGCCCTGGTTGCCGGTTACGCGATCGGCGGCGGTCACGTTTTACATCTCATTTGCGATCTTTCCCTCGCAGCCGATAACGCTATTTTTGGTCAAACTGGACCGAAGGTGGGCAGTTTTGACGGTGGTTTTGGCGCTTCCTACCTCGCGCGCGTTGTCGGTCAAAAGAAAGCCAGGGAAATTTGGTTTCTCTGTCGTCAATACACGGCAGCCGAGGCGTTGGACATGGGGTTGGTTAACTGCGTCGTCCCCGTCGAACAACTAGAAGCCGAAGGCGTTCAATGGGCTAACGAAATCCTTGAAAAAAGTCCCATCGCTATTCGCTGTCTCAAAGCAGCGTTTAATGCCGACTGCGATGGTCAAGCGGGTTTGCAAGAACTGGCTGGAAATGCCACTCTGTTGTATTACATGACTCAAGAAGGGGCGGAGGGCAAACAAGCGTTTCTCGAAAAGCGCAAACCGGATTTTCGACAGTATCCTTGGTTGCCTTAATTTGTCCAACGGCGCGCGATCGCGGTGTATTAGGGTTGCTTAAATCTTCGCTCTTCGGCGGGAAAAATTCATTTCTGTTCGGCGCACTGCGATCGCCGGAAATGTGTCATAGCTCACCCGCTCCCCCGCTCCCCCGCTCCCCTGCTCCCCCTGCTCCCCCTGCTCCCCCGCTCCCCCTGCTCCCCTGCCCGCTGTCTGCCACCTATTCCCCCTACGGCTCGCGATAAATGCCGATCTTCTGTAATAATTTAATACAGCAGTTGTGAAGCTTTATTAAACCAAGCAATTTATCGCAACACCCTCCGACTGACTCCTATCTTGCGTAGCAGAAAGTCTGCACTTTTGATTAGAATCGTTTACAAAACTATACATTTGGCGATTAACTCATGGCACAAAGTTCAGTACCCTCAGATGTCCCAGGAATGGGGCGACGGCAGTTCATGAATCTGCTCACCTTTGGCACGATTACCGGCACCGCACTCGGCGCGCTGTACCCGATTGTCAAATACTTCGTTCCCCCATCGAGTGGGGGAAAAGGCGGCGGCGTAACCGCTAAAGACAAGCTGGGCAACGACATCATTGTCAGCGAATTTATCAGCACCCACAACCCCGGCGATCGCACTCTCGCCCAAGGCTTAAAAGGCGATGCCACCTACGTGGTTGTCACCGAAGACAAAGCCATTGCCGACTACGGAATCAATGCCGTTTGCACCCACTTAGGCTGCGTCGTCCCCTGGAACGCCAGCGAAAACAAATTCATCTGTCCCTGCCACGGCTCCCAATACAACGACCAAGGTAAAGTGGTACGCGGTCCTGCGCCCCTGTCCCTGGCCCTCGCCCACGCCACCGTCACCGACGACGATAAACTCGTCTTCAGCCCGTGGACCGAAACCGACTTCCGCACGGGCGAAAATCCTTGGTGGGCGTAAACAGTTATTTGTCCTTTGTCCTTTGTCCTTTGTCCTTCGTTCCTCGCGGTTGGCAAGAATACCGATAGGGTCTGAGAACTGAGAACTGAGAACTGAGAACTGATAAGCAACCCCTACTAGCCCGAAAATTGTAAGTTTTTTAGATTAGAGATGAGAACACCTTCGTTACAATCGATGTGGCAAACAGGCAAAACCGTCGCGCTGAAGAGTATTATCTTAGCGATCGCGACTGTGGCCTTCTTCTTCGCCAGCGACATCGCCCTACCCCAATCGGCCTCGGCCTACCCCTTCTGGGCGCAACAAACCGCCCCCGAAACCCCTCGCGAAGCAACCGGACGCATTGTTTGCGCCAACTGCCACCTCGCCCAAAAATCCGCAGAAGTCGAACTGCCCTTATCCGTCACTCCAGACAGCGTCTTTGAAGCCGTTGTCAAAATTCCCTACGATCTCGACAGCCAACAAGTCCTCGGAGACGGTTCCAAAGGCGGACTCAACGTCGGTGCCGTCTTGATGCTGCCCGAAGGCTTCAAAATCGCCCCCCCCGATCGCATTCCCGAAGAATTGCAAGAAAAAGTGGAGGGCGTATACTTCCAACCCTACCGAGACGACATGGAAAATGTCGTTCTTGTCGGTCCCCTTCCGGGCGAACAATACCAAGAAATTACCTTCCCCGTCCTCTCGCCAGACCCCAAAGCTGATAAAACCATTCACTTTGGCAAATATCCCATCTACCTGGGGGCAAACCGGGGACGCGGCCAAATTTATCCCACCGGCGCTGCGAGCAATAACAATGCCGTCAATGCCTCCAAAGCGGGAACCGTAAGCCAAATTACTCCTGCCGAAGCGGGCGGCTATGAAGTCACCCTCGCCACAGAAGATGGCAGCACCGTTGTCGCTTCGGTTCCCCCAGGTCCGGAACTCGTCGTTGCTGAAGGCGACGCAGTGACTGCCGGACAGCCCCTCACCACCAATCCCAACGTTGGCGGTTTTGGTCAAGAAGATGCCGAAGTGGTGTTGCAAGATCCCAACCGGGTGAAATGGTTGTTGTTGTTCTTCGGTGCGATTATGCTCTCGCAAACCTGGCTCGTTCTCAAGAAGAAACAGGTCGAACGAGTCCAAGCGGCTGAAATGAACTTTTAGTCAGTTCGTTGGATCTTTGTCCAATTTTAATTGACGCGATCGGGTTTCCTCAGCAGGAAACTCGATTTTTCTCTAACCTGGCCGCGATCGCAACGGAACAAGAGTTCCCAACCCTTTGAATATTTGCTACAAATGACAAACGCCCCTTGACATCGGGAACGGTCCTTCGACTGCCCTCAGCGGCTAGGAGACAGGGGGGAACGGTTTGTAGCATTTGTTAGGAGATTTTAGATGCCAAAGAACATTCCAACGCTCTTGAGGGTTGACTCAAATCCGCACGAAGCGCCCTCAACTTCCCCGTCCCATAAATAACCAAAGTAGATGGTCGAGAAAGGGAGCTAAAAATTCTGAAATTAGGTATAGCGTTTAGCAGAAGTCTCCCTGTAAACTATAAACTAGCTTCGTCTCCTAGAACTGTTCCCCGATTCAATGACCCCCACCTGAACGAGGTGGGGGAGTGGTCGGAGATAACCCGACCGTAGCTGCGAATAGCGCCCAAGATAGTTAATTGCGGCTCAGACACTACCGGATATTTCCCTAGTCCGGGCTATTGTGAGGGACTGGAATCTCAGTCAGCAGGCTTTATGCCTAGAGACACCGTAATTAATGCGCGAAGGGACTTGCACCATTCAAGGGGTTATACCCAATGCGAATACCTGTTATTTCACAAGATGGACAGCCGCTCATGCCAACAACACCCCAGCGGGCAAGGCGTTGGATAGAGTCTGGCAAAGCCGACAAGCGATGGTCAGACTTGGGTGTGTTCTACGTTCAACTCACCCAACTAGCCGGAGCGTCTACTCAAGCCGTTGTGGTAGGAGTCGATGGGGGTAAGTCTTATTCTGGCATCGGCGTGCAGTCTTCTAAATGCACATTGCTTCAACTCCATCTCATTTTGCCCTTTGGCAGAGTACGAGCGCGGATGGACTCTAGGCGCTTGCTACGTCGTTCTCAGCGTAGTCGTCGCATTAATCGGAATGTAGCGTTCAAGCAACGTAACCATCGCTGCCAACGGTTCGATAATCGTCGAGGCAGCAAGTTGGCTCCCTCAATTCGAGCATCTAGGCAACTAGAGATTCGAGTAGCCAAGGAGATTGCGGCTATCTATCCGGTCGTAGCAATTGGTTACGAAAAGGTTAGAGCAGACGTTGACCTCAAGAGTGGTCGTAAGAGCGCTCGTTGTGGGAAAGGATTTAGTCCCGTCATGATCGGACAAAAATGGTGCATCTCAGAACTGGCGAATATTGCACCTGTTTATGTTCGTGAAGGATGGCAAAAGGATGGAAATGGAACCTCTCAAATACGAACCCAACTCGGATTGGAAAAGGATAAGAAAAATAAGAGTGAAGCCAAACCCTCCACTCACGCAGTCGATGGAATAGCGCTTGCTTGTGGTTACTTCATTAAGTACGTCCGGTTCGCGAGTTCTAATTTAGTTCGTGCCACCAAAGGGAAGACCGAATCCATTGGTTATATCGGCGGTTATAGCCAAGTCAATAAAGTGGTCTCGCTGTACGACTGGCAATGGAAGCGAGTCGGGCAATTCTCAGTTTCTAAAACAACGTTAATTAGGAGGTCTAATGGTCTGTGTGTTGCCTGAGTTATTGGCAGACTCCGTTCCTCCGTCGCCCCGTCGCTATCCCTCCCCCACCTGGGAGCGAGGATGGGGGAATCCCGCGAGTTTTTGTTGAAGCGCCCGTTCAAAATCTTATCAAAAAGTTGGACTTTTTGGAGCTATGGGGAAATCCCTACAAATCGGAGACCAAATTTTGACAGGGGAAGAATTAATTCCTCTGCTGGAAAAATATCAATTGCTACCCCAACTCGCTCGCGAGATCGTCGTCGATCGCGCCCTTGAAGATTTCGATTGCACCGCACAGGAGCGAGAACAAGCCTACCGCAAGTTCTGCCAACAACAGCAAATCGAAACCGAATCCGCTCGCCAAGAGTGGCTTAAACGTCGCAAATTGACCCCCGGAACCCTCGATGCGCTGGTCGAACGTAGCGTAAAAATCGACAAATTCAAGGAAAAAACCTGGGGCCATCAACTGGAATCTTACTTCCTCCAACGCAAAGCCCAATTCGATAAAGTCATCTACTCCCTTCTGCGAACCAAAGATGCAGGAGTTGCCCAGGAACTTTACTGTCGCCTGCTCGAAGAAGAGGCAAGCTTTGAAGAACTCGCCCGAGACTATTCCCAAGGACCGGAAGCCAAAACCGGCGGAAAAGTCGGGCCGGTCGAATTGAGCAACCCGCACCCAACCCTAGCCAAAATGCTAGCAGTGAGCGAACCCGGTCAACTGTGGCCGCCCACTCGTTTAAGCGAGTGGTTCGTGTTAGTGCGCTTAGAAGAATCGATTCCCGCCCAACTCGACGAAGCAATGCGATCGCAACTCCTCAACGAAAAATTTAATCAGTGGGTGCAAGAACAAGGACAAAACATGGAAATTTCTGAGGTGTGGGGGGAAGACCGTCCTCCCCAGCAGAAATAAACCTGTCGAGGGTGCATATTACATTCTTTTACCTCCCAATCGTAAAATAAACCTCGAGTCCTCCCCCCTCTTCCTTCGCCCATGACTTACACCTCAACCTCCACCCACGATATCCTTGCCACAACAGCACCTTTCGACCAACTGTCCGCCGAGAAATTGCGCGAGTGCAGCGAACGGTTTCAACTGCTGCGCTATCGCCTGGGGCAACCGATTTTGCGGGCGGAAACCTTACCCTATCAAATCGCCATTCTCGTCGAAGGACAAGCGAGACTGTTGGGCAACGACCCCATTACGCGCAAACCGATTACGCTGCAACGGTTAGAACCGGGGGAAATTTTAGGATGGGCGGGGTTAATTCGGGGAGTGCCTTGCGAAAACGCGATCGCCTCGGCTGAAACCACCTGTTTGATCTTTCCCGCCTACGACTTTATCGATCTCCTCGACGAAGAACCCCTCCTGGGCGACTACTTCCACACCCACTGTTCCCCGGCTGAAATTTTCGACCTCCTCAACCGCGAACTCCAACAAAACCCCCGCGCCGATCTCGACTTCAAAACCCTCGTCCAAGACGCATCCACCGCCGCAGAAGTGCGATACTTGCAACCCGACGAAGACCCCGACCCCCCCCTCGACTCCCAGAAACTTTGGCTGGTTAGCGGCGGCGGCGCAGTCATCAACCATCCCGTGGGCAGTCGCCTCGAGCCTGACGAACCCATCCAAGTGTTATCCATCCACGCCGCCCGCGCGATCGGCATTCCCAGCGCCCTGTTCGAGGTGCCCGACCCCCCCGAACCCCCCCTTGAAGCCTCCGAAAACGGCAAAA